>NZ_MQSY01000012.1:0-12222 GCF_001921245.1 Aeromonas sp. YN13HZO-058
TTTTTTGGAGTGATGGGCATTTCAAATGCGGACAAAGAGTTCGTGGTGAAGGTGCGATCCACTTGTTCGCACCTTCCCTAGGTTGTTTGGGGAGGCCAGGCGATTAGATCTGAACACTGTGCCTGAAGGTGTCTCTGTAGATGTGTTCGGGGCTTTGGCTATTGTTACTATAAATTTGATGCAGTGTGACACATACCATTGAAAATATAATATATTCAGACACTCATGGCTTTAAAGCTCAGGCCATCGTCTTCATCGTAGACAAACCTTAACGTTCAGATTGTATGAACGGTAGTAAGTAGTTATCGAGCAAGCCCCCAGTGGCAGGGTAGTTGTCGCCTGATTTTTTCACTGGGGGCTGGAGCTGTAAAATGGCTAATCACAGGATTGCGCCTGAGCTTAGGGAGAGAGCCATCATGCATATGATGCCACCCTATAACTGGAGCCTCAGACAGGTTGCTGATGATATTGGTGTTGGCATTGCAACTGTTCATGGCTGGCGAAAACAACTGGAACTAGAGGGGCTGATCATCCGAAAAATCGAACCCGACTCGGAGCATTCTACAGAGCAAATTTTTACGATCCTGCTTGAAACGGCCGCATTGTCTGAACATGAGTTGGCTGAGTATTGTCGGAAACATGGTCTGTACCCTGAGCATCTTGTGGCATGGAAGCAAAATTGCCTGGCGGCCAATCAGCCTAAGCATCGCCAATTGGTTGATGAACAGCGAGCTGTTCGTTCAGAGAAAGCCCGCATCCGAGCGCTTGAAAAAGAGCTACGTCGAAAAGACAAGGCTCTAGCCGAATTGGCTGCACTGCTGGTGCTTCAGGAAAAGTTATCAGCCCTCCGGGACAACGAAGAGGACGACTGACCTCTTACCCGGAGAGGCAACGGATAATTGCACTGATAGAGGAAGCTGTAGACCACGGGGCTCGCTATGCGCAGGCCTGCCGAGTTGCGGGTATCACACACAGGACTTTTCAGCGATGGTTCTGTGACGGCAGGCTAAAACCAGATGGAAGACCATTAGCCAGACGGCCAGTGCCAGCCAATAAGCTGACAGAACATGAGCGAACACGGGTACTACAGGTATGCTCTGAGGCTGAGTACGCGTCTTTACCTCCGTCGAGGATCGTCCCCATGCTTGCTGACAGGGGCATATACCTTGCGTCGGAAGCAACATTCTATCGGCTCCTGAAGGCAGAAGATCAATTGCACCACAGAGCCGGTGGGAAACCCCGTGGTACTTATAGCCGTCCGACCAGCTATACAGCACATGGTCCGAACCAAGTCTGGTCTTGGGACATAACCCATTTGCCAGGAGAGGTTAAAGGGGAGCGGTATTATCTATACATGCTCATGGATGTATATAGCCGTAAAATTGTGGCAGCGGAAGTGAGGGAGGTTGAGCGCGGTGAATATGCCGCAGCCTTGTTACAGCGGGCCGTCATCATGGAAAACTGCCGGAATAGCGGATTAATTTTACACTCAGATAACGGGGCTCCGATGAAGAGCTTCACAATGCTGGCCAAAATGTATGAACTGGGTGTCTGCTCGTCATTCAGTAGACCCCGGGTCAGCAATGATAACCCCTACTCGGAGTCGCTGTTCCGAACACTGAAATATTGCCCTGCATGGCCTGCCGATGGCTTTAGCGATATAAGCAAAGCACGGGCATGGGTACACAGCTTCATACGCTGGTACAACACCCAACATCGTCATAGCGGGATTAAGTTTGTCACACCAGAACAAAGGCACCAGGGTTTGGATAAGCCCCTGCTTAAACAACGGGAAGCAGTCTATGAAGCCGCACGATGCCAGCATCCTGAACGCTGGTCTGGTAAAACAAGGAACTGGACACCAGTAAGTATGGTGGCGCTCAATCCGGAAAATGAACGCCGGGCAGCATAAAAAACGACAACTACCTTGAAAAACGCCGCAAGTCATCCTGAGGGGGCTCGTTCAGGTTCGAGGAGGGTGATCACAATGCTGGGCTCATTTAAAGCTTTCTGGTATGGTTAGCCCATCAGATTTTTTCAGACAGGATGTCGGTGTAATGAGTGATAAAATCCAGTGGAAAACATGGTCATTGATTTCCCGCATGCGTCTTGGGTTGGTTCTGCTTTTTGTCCCCATATTAATTCTTGGGGCTATTTATTACTATCATATGACCATCACTCTTCAACGTGATTTACAGCAACAATTAGTATCCAAGAATGATCAACCTCATAATGTTTTGATTAAGCCATATCTTGATACCCTCACAACACAGTTTGAACTTATCTATCGCAAGGTTGATTATAAAGACTTTATAAATAATAAGATCACGCATCAATATGAATACTTACACGACTGGCGGCGTTATTAGGAAACTGCTGGGCTACAATACATCTATGTTGGTACAGAGCATCGACAATTGCTTGTTCATCCTGAATGGCAACCAGACTCAAATTTTAACCCGCGCATAAGACCATGGTATCAACTTGCCGTTAAAAATAAAGGTAAGATGGTTTGGACTGAACCATATTACGACTACATTTACGGAACGCTATCCCTCTCATTAGCTAAAACAATTGAAGACCCGACAGGGAAGTTAGTTGGTGTCTTTTCAATTGATACATTACTTCAACCTATATCAAAGTGGCTTAATCATAAGCAAGATGCTGGGTATCAGATGTTGGTGAATGGGGCTGGTAAGATGCTAGTTCATCCTGATAAAGAACTAATGTTTACTCCCATGAAAAATATGACCTGGCTTTCAAAGCTCACAAAAGAAAAAGGCGTATTCCATGATAAAGAATCTGAGATGTTTGTGGCATATAACAAAGTCGATGGTCAAGACTGGATCTTGGTTAGTGTCGTTCCAGAATCTACATTACAAGGTGTCATTGAGAGTGTGTCGCTTAATGTTCAAGGTATCATCGCACTGACCTGCATTTTTTATCTCTTGCTAGCTTTGGCTTGGTCTAAATATTTTCAAAAAATGCTCAATGAGCTATCAAATGTTATTCGGTCAAGTCGTAACAATTCATTAAAATCACCTAAGAATAGAATGGTTGAGTTATCACATGTGTATGACGAAGTGGCAAAATCGACACATGAATTATCAGAAGCTCGCTTACAGGCTAATGTTGACCAACTGACAGGTTTATACAACCGTAGATTTTTTGACATAAAGCTATCTCAGCTATTAAAAAAGCAAGAACCATTTTATTTAGCACTGTTAGATTTAGATGACTTTAAAAAAGTGAACGATACGTTCGGACACCAAACTGGTGACTCTGTATTAAAAAGAGTAGCGAAACTTGGAAATTCAATTTTTTATGAGCATGGCTGGTTCTGTCGATATGGTGGAGAAGAATTAGCTGTATTGTTTGAAGTGGGCTCAGGGAACTTAGCGATATCTTTACTGGAGGCATTAAGGCATGGTGTTGAGCATCTGGACTGGCGTGAAGATGCTCTTCGAGTAACACTCAGTGGTGGGGTTGCTGTTAGTAACAAAGGTATTAGTGCAAAAGAGCTTATAAATGCAGCTGACATTCAGGTTTACAACGCTAAACGCGATGGTAAGAATCGAATTTACGAGTGCATATCAATAACTACTGTTCATGACACCATGTAGCGTGAATCCCATATGATTGATATATATGCAAGAAATAAATTGAAGTTTTACTATTCAGTGCCTTAGGCACTAATTTAACCAGTTATTGTAAGGGTATCTCCTTCGATAGAATTCGTTATTAGATTGTTATGACCTTCAATTATGAGTGTTTATTGATGAAATAATAACCGTGGGTGTACAAAACTGGTTTATCTTCGCTGCGTAGCAGCGGAATAATGGTGAGCTGCTTAAATTTAATTGAAGCTCTCATAATTAGTAAATGGACAGTTTTCCGAATTTTTCAAGTGGGGTAAATGAAATAAATTTCAAAAAATGATGAGATTGGTTGTTTTTGAAGCATTCTGTGGGGATTCGCCTATCAGAACCCTCGATTTAGTTGCACACCCCATGCTGAATCCGCCCCACCAAATGGATAACTGCCTGAACCCCCAACGGTGTATTCAGTAGCTGGGCTGGCGCTACGCCACCGAGGCCCCAATCTCGGCGGTGCAACCATGACAATGCCCTTGTGGTGTCGAACTCGTGTAAGGAGAGTGCCGCATCGAATGCCTGTACAACGCCGTATACCTTGGTGCCCTGAGAGGTTGATAGGGGAGCTCCCATCTTGAGTTTGCGGGCAACTATGCTCCGGCTTATGCCTGCTAAGCGGCATATCAAGCCCACATCTGTACTCATCAATTCAGCTACTCGATGAATGATGCTAAATAGCTGTTTCGAATAGTAGATCACTGGGGGAAGGGAACTCAGTCCAGTTTGTGCGATCTCATTAGTCGCCAAACAAAACAAGCCACACCCAAAGGACTGAGTTGATGCCTATCCTACCACCCCTGCCACGACCACAACGGCGCCGCATTCACAAAATCATCCATGCCACGCGTGATAAAGGGCATGCTCGTCGCTTGATGGCCATCTTGCTGTTACATGAAGGACGCTCGATCACTGATGTTCATCACCTTACCGGCGCTGCTCGCTCAACCATCGGCCGTTGGCTTCGGTGGTATCGGGATGAAGGTGTGGGGGCGTTAGAAGCCTTACCGGCTGGCCGTGCCCCGGTCTTACCTGTCGCCAAGATTGTCACCTTACTGGTGCTGCTCATGCAGTTTTCTCCGCAAGATTTTGGTTATCAGCGCAGCCGTTGGTGTACCGAACTATTGGCTATCAAAATCAATCGGTTAACAGGCCTCAATATGGCAGCCTCCACGCTCCGCCGATGGTTACTGCGTATGGGCATTGTCTGGCGAAGACCCGTGCCAACCTTGCGGATAAAAGACCCAGCCTATCAGGAGAAAATGGCGAATATCGACGCTGCGCTGGCCCGCTGTGATACCGCTAATCCAGTGTTTTATGAGGATGAAGTCGATATAGACCTCAATCCCAAATTAGGGGCCGACTGGATGTTCAGAGCGCAGCAAAAGCGGGTTGTCACACCGGGACAGAACGCCAAACATTACCTGGCAGGCGTTCTCCATGCAGGCAACGGAAGAGTGCTTTACGTCAGCGGGATAAAGAAAAACTCATCGCTGTTTATCGCCATGCTGGAAAAGCTGCGTCACCACTACCGACGAGCCAAAACCATCACGCTGATCCTCGATAACTACATCATTCACAAAAGCAAGCAGACCGAGCGATGGTTGAAGAAGAATCCCAAGTTCTGCATGGTATTCCAGCCAGTTTACAGCCCTTGGGTTAATCACATAGAACGGCTGTGGCACAAGTTACATGAAACCATCACGCGCAATCATCAATGCAGAGGAATGGCCAGTCTGCTGGCCCGAGTGAAACACTTCATGAACACAGTGTCTCCTTTCCCGGGGAATGGCTATGGCACAGCGAAGGTGTAGCACTATTGGGATCAGTTATTTAGGAGGTCAGATCATCGAGTCACCAGATAGTTCCCGGATTTGTTCAACAAGGCCGGTTCAAGCAGCTGATGACAGAGAAGCTGAGTCTGCGCAAATATAACGGGCAAGTAGGTGAAGTCATGGGTTATGTGTGTGCCATGAACAAACTGTGCGCTCTTGGTCTGCCCGTTAGGCAGCCCCAAGTGTAACTGTCACCTGGGACTGGGGAAGTTACGTCCAGATAGCTGATTTGGGTAATAACGCCGCATATCGACCTTGAAAGCGACGAAAATAGCGGAAGTGAAGGTTCCCGTTATTGCCCGTGGTCGCGCATCGTGCGCCGAATAAAATAAGGGGTTGGCTGGCATAGCCCGTTGTTTCCTTGGCAAAAATGCTCGTCGAATTAGGCGAAGGAAATTAATGCAGAACAGGACCTTAGAAGGATGTTAAATGCTATATCCTCTTAAGGTCCTGTATAACTAACTGTGTATAAAAGTATCGATCCATGTGACTATCATTAATGGGTAATCAGGATCCTCACTCAGTCGATAAAACCGAGAGCACGTAGCTTATCAAGGGCCCGGTCCTGGTCGGCATTGGAGAAATCGGGCTCCTGAGCAATCCGAACCAGGCGGTCAAACACCTCTTTACTCTGAGAATCCAAAACTGCACAGACCGACGCTAATGAGACAGTGTAGCGATCGCTGCAAGCAGATGCCATCGCTTGAGCAAGCAAAGCGCTTGAACGAGTGCCGTTGTGCTTTTCAATACTCCTAAAAAGATCGTCAAAAATTTTCATTATTTACTCCATTTCCCTTCAAGGGAAGATGTGAATAGGCTCCAGACGTAAAAATAGAAACGCCTGTGTGTTTAATTAAATAAATTAAAACTTCGTGTGTGGCAGGTGACACTTATTCCCTGTTAGCACCTCCTTTGAGCTGGGTTAGTTTTATGTTCTTGCGGCGATTAATTTTCCTAAACTCACTCTCAAAATCAATTAACTCAATACGAAATAGGGCTGCTATGTGTCTTTTTGAGCAGGCATGCTTCTTTGAGCTCAACGAGAACCGCTGGTTTCCAGGCACTATGTCACGGCAGCAGGCTCGCCGTTCTGTAGGGCTAAGGATAAATATCCTGTCTGAATTCATTTCACCATCCGGCAGTGCTTTCCCTGATGCCCTATCTTTAAATGATTGAGTGGCCATCATTAGTTTTTTATTATATCCCTCATCCATAAAACACCCTGCAATCTATTTCAGCAACAGGCTATCAGGCTTATTGAGATGATTCAACAGATAATTGAAGATGAACCTAATAATAATTTTCCTAATATTTTCATATATACCTGCACGCGGTATTAATCTCCGCATTATGGACTACTCTCTTGCCGACTGACGTTGATGTTATTGCAATGAAATAGGTAGGTAGGCTTGAACTAATGGAATAGATGCCGCATGCAATTGCATGCGGCAACGCACGCTGGCTAACCTTTAACTTAAGGTGCTACCGACTATGCTGTGCCTGCATAAAGTCGATTATTGAGCCACCTGCGGCGCTATAACAACACCTCAACGGGTAGGTCCGCAAAATGCATAGGAGAAAGATATTTGTGCGCTTGACGATTGCTGCTGACAAAATAGCTTTTATCGAGCATGCTTGATGACGCTACATGAAGTAGTTGAAATGAAACTTAGAATAGTCAATCTCTCTTAAATACCTTATAAAATCCTTTCACATCAAATAATTCGCTATAATATAAAAGCTCCCACTCAGGGTTGTTTTGTAGTTTCTGTGAGAATACCTCGTTAGTCACGCATGAGATACAGACGCACTCAACACTAGGCTCAGCACCTAGTGCATTAACTAATTTTGTGAAAAATCCACACCCCTGCCATTCATATGGTATTCCGATCAACTCTATTGATGAACACGCCCTGAATCCATCCCTAAACCGTGGGTATTTTTTCATTATAAAATCAGGGAGTGTTGGTGGCACTCGGATCTCCAAGGTGATCCCCCCTTCTGAGTAATACAACGGTCTGACTGGATAGCCGACCGAACGAAACATCACAATAAAAGCATTGACAAGTGCATCAACGGCTTTATCCATGAGTTCTTCATCCGTCATTTGAACATCCATAAGATTTCTCCGCAGTAGGACGCTAGTGAATTACGAGGAATGAGCCCACGGTAAACCGAGAGACTGCCATCTGTCAAGCGACATAAATGGATCATACCATTGATTTTTAAGGAGTTTTTTATTGAAAAAATAATTGTACAAATTTCACTCTTGGTTGTTTTTTGCTCTTTTTGAGTGTTGGCTGAACGACATTTAACCTATAACATGCCCATAAACAGAATGGATGTGGATGGGATGGTAAATATCGCTAATGCGGTAGTCATTACATGTGGATAATATGCTCGCAGAGCAATATAAATAAAAACATTTTTGCCGTTCGATTTAATAGACACGAGGCTTAAACAGAACATAAACAGACGAATTCCTGCATATAGAATGACATCAATGCTTGAATGACATGTTCTAGTTGTTTTCAATGTGATTCATATTTTATTTTGAAAACAAAGGCTCAATTGTTTATTTTAGCATCATAATGCATTTTAAATGCAATGTCTAAAATCAGCACTAGGCGCTCTTGTGCATGAAAGGGGGATATGTAAGGGGGGTAATTCTGGATGCAATCTATTTATAGATAGAGGTTCATTGCATGCTTGCATCCAGATGGTAGATATTGTGTGCTTAGGCTGACACATCAGTGAGTAAATCTGTGGCGATATACTCATACGTTTTATCCGGCCTCCTCTCCCGCCGAACCCAAGCATTTGCGACGCATTTTCTGATATAGTTTTTTGCCTGCCGTTCCTGTATGGAAAATTCCGCACAAAAGGAGTTCACTAACTCGGCTGCTGATACTGAGGTATGCCCACTCAGAGCTTTTTTCAGGGAAGTTAATAATGTGTTGTTATCACTATCATTCGCGCTGACGAATATCAGATGTTCTGTTCGGTTTAATAAAATCTCATCAGGAGTTTCAACCGCTCTCGAACTAAACCTGAGGCTGAATCTAGCCCCCTGCCCATCCCGTAATGCTAGTGACATAACGCCATCAGCCTCACCATGAATGGATGATGCCCCCCTGATACCAGCAGCGCCTGCGTTGTAACCCTCCGCTCCTGGCGAGGATTTTCTTGCATGATGCACAACAATGTGGGCTGCGGGTTGACTAATTTTTCTGATGGACCGCATCACCTGGCCCATCATGCTATTATCATTTTCCACCGCCGTATGCATCCTGGCTAGTACATCCCAAATAATCAGGTCAGGCTGGATCTCATTCACGATGGAGATCATTTTTTTCGCCTCTACAGGATCCAATACATCCGTTGTCTGGAAATCACCACACCGGAAAAAATTCCGCTCAATTGTTTGGTCAGTCACATTATTATGTGCTGTCATGGTTAAAAAGCGTTTCCAAAACAACCGATCTTTTAGCTCAAAATCCATATACAACACTCGTGCTGGATTTCGATTCCTCCAGTTGAGGAACTGTCCTCCACTGGCGATAGCCAATGCGAGCTGCGTTGCGACCAGCGATTTACCAGATTTGGGGGCGCCATTGATGATCCACTGATCACCCTGCTCAATCAGTTCGTCCAACAACCAAATCGGTTTTTGCTCACTGGCAATCCGCCCCTCACTAACCCCCCAAGCTAACATTCTATTCTGGAGCATACATACTCCTCCCAAAAAAAGTTATTATTATTTGTTGTTTTTATAAATCAATGGTAGATATTAATTATTGCTATTTATAAAGATAAACATTGCAAGTAATCTTGTATTGATGATGTTCCGCAAATATAAAAAACAAACGCCATTCAGAATATTTTACAAAGAAAGATCTGAATCCATTTCATGACGTGCAGTCCTCTGGCCAGAGTGCTCGTGCTGAGATTTTAATGCATACTCTCCAGGCCTCATCCTGAAACGTGCAATTTTTTTGGCTGCTAATATAGGGTTATCCATTATGATTCTAAGACCTCGAGTAGCAATCTCACCGACCTCTGCGTACTCTCTACGGAGCCGCTCAAGGTCTGAACCTGCTCCTGCAACTGTTCGAGCGAAACGCTCATCTGATGAATGGAGTTCTCGGCAGAGACGTTGCTGTCGCTGGTATGCGTGTTCAAATGCTGCACCATGGTCAGCAAGACCTGATGGTCGTTCATTATCTGCTGCTGTGTGACATGCTGCGATTGAACCTGCTCCCTGAGTGTTGCTATCGAGCTCATCTGCTCGGTGTTGATAAAACTGAGCAACTCTAATAATTGTTTCTCTAAATTCATGATTCACTCCTAGTAATGCTAAAATAGCGCTCAAAATTTTCATCAGCAGTTGAATTAATGCCTTTTCGGTGTCTACTGTTAGGGTTCCCTCAGGGTTAATTGGGGTCAGTGTGTAACCTGCATATAGCTGCATCTGCTGTTGCCAAAAAAGAGCATTTGTTGGCTGTTTGCGATGTCTCTGGGTTATCACTGCGGCCATACCTGTCGGTCGTCTCACAGGCCTCGGAGAGGGCATTGGGTGCAGCGTCTCAGTGACGTTATAGCGGCTCTGATTGAAGGCCCGGCGTTTGGCTATCCGCTCCTCAATCTGCTGCCAGAGTGCATCCAACGACGGTTGTGGAGGCGTTGTTATCGTCAACGTCGGTCTCACCACATCAATACTGGTAAACGCACGGCTAAATAAAGGTCCTTTCAGCCGAAAAGCCTTGATCTTTCCCTCTGGCACAATCCGTATGTAATCCTTTTTAGCCTCGACTTCGCTAATACCATACATTTGTCGAGTCTGAGGTTGCTCCAGCCAATCAATCACAGCTTGTCGGTTACATAACTGACCCTGAGTTACCCGTAACTGCACCGCATCAGATAACGCTGCAATCAAGTCCGCATTTTTACTGTACCGTGGTATTGTTCCTGTCAGCCTCTGGCGTTGCGGATCATCTGGACGTGCGAGGTTATGTTTCAGGTTGAGGTAATCGCGGATCGCATTAAAATCTCCTTCCGCACCTGGTGGGTGAGGGTTGAAATATTTTCCAGTGCGAAGATTAATCCGTGGGATTAAGAAATGATTCTCCAGATTTTGTTCATGCGTATGTTGTACCCACAAGATCATCCTGTCCTCTATGGGTAATCCAGCAAAAACCAGCTCCTCCATCAATGCACGAAATTCCTGAGCAATATCAGGATTGGAGCTCAGCGCCTGGTTGTCCTCAATTGCATGTGCAATGACACCGCTGGTGTATTTATATTTATGTGGCGATATCTCGATTGCATAAGTAATGTCTCGTGGATTTCCAGCCAACAGCTCAGGTGGTGGAGTCCGTTGTACACCATGGATCAGTCTCAGTTGTTGGTTCAACCGATGAACCAATGGAGCGTCATTTTTATCACGAGCAACCCTAATCGCATCAGCGATTGTACTACGCTCATTTTTTTGTTGCGGCGTCAGAGCGCTGTAGATACCCAGTAGGTAATCTATTGGGGCGCTGGACTTAGTCTGGCGATGCCCATTGGTTGCAAAAAATCTAATCACCGCCATAGCTCATGCTCCTCATACTCACTCTCGATTAATGCTGGATTTACCTCCACTGCATCCTCGTCATCCTCACCTGAGTGTGACCATGTAGTGTCTGGGGTCGCAGTATCGCTTTTGTCATGGCGTATAACCCGAGATGGCTGTGTTAATTGTGGTGATAACATCTCGTTGATTTTATCAACCTGCTCTTTATGTTGTTTTTCTAGTTCCCTGAGTTCGCATAAAATAAAAAGTAGATTTACATCGCCCTTATGGGAGTTACACCATTTTACCAGCTGATTGAAATTGTTATAAAACCCGGTCTGTTGCGCAATAAGATTATTTATTGTGTCGCGTAATGTTTCTGCTGGAGAAATGACGATTTTCAATTTTGTGAGAGATTGAGATGCTAACCTCGATACAGTGATGCTTGCATTTTTAGCCTTTTTCTCCCAACGACGTTTTTCCTCATATGTGCAGCGTAGCTCGATTCGATGATCACGGATCTCTGTAAAACTCGGCAGCATTTGTCGAACGATGTCTGTATCCATATTTACATCTCTAGCTATACCGCTAATAGTGACAGCGACATCGTCATTGATGCACCTGATAACGGCCCTTTCAATGAGCAGCATTAGATCAGGATCTCTTGTAAGCTCCTCACGTAAAGTGTTATTTTTGCTATTCCTTAATTTTTTATTTTCTTTTCCCACGTATTGTCTCCTGGCTGCTGAACAGCTCTAATTTATATATTTATTTAGCGGGTCTGGGCGGCAGCCCAGGTAGGTCCAGGGCGACAGCCATGGCAAGGCTCCGTACATCGTACATTGCGGAACGCAATTTGTACGGTGTAGGAGTGACCTTGCTCTTATTACTTTTCGCCAAAAAACGATTTGTCAAAAACACACTTTTTATCCATGTGCTTTTGCCTGATACGATGCCGTACAAATTCTGCCTACAACTATCCGTACAACCAATATTCTGGCTGCTGGAAATTCTGTTTATTTTGCTAAATTCTGTTGCCCGTCACTACCGTATTGCTCAGTGCCTGTTGTAGCCACGCCATTAATTGCTGGTGCATCTGTGGGTTAGGGAAGGTGCGAACAAGTCCCTGATGTGAGATCATGAGTCCCACTTGGCATCAGGGATAAGGTTCAGCATGAGTCAC
>NZ_MQSY01000061.1:0-399 GCF_001921245.1 Aeromonas sp. YN13HZO-058
GGGTATCCATGATGGTAGACCTCAAGGTGATGGCCTACTTCAAGATTAGCCTTTCAACACGTAATTGGGACATAGCCTTTTGTTTGTTACCGATTTAAACGCTAACGTTAGTCACGATCGGCCTTACGTCGAGTCCACCGCTGACTGGCCTCAATGCCCTCTCCTGTACTCCGTCACATCCACCAAGCACGCCCCCTCAATATCAGCGCAAATAGCGCCCCCCCCTGCTGGGATGCTAGAGACTTACAGTCAAACCAAGCTACAACGAGCAATGACTGTACTGCACAAAGGAGAGTAGTGACCCCATCAATCAAAAAGATAAGCAGGAAGCAGGAAGCAGGAAGCAGGAAGCAGGAAGCAGGAAGCAGGAAGCAGGAAGCAGGAAGCAGGAAGCAGGAA
>NZ_MQSY01000061.1:422-54795 GCF_001921245.1 Aeromonas sp. YN13HZO-058
AAGCAGGAAGCAGGAAGCAGGAAGCAGGAAGCAGGAAGCAGGAAGCAGGAAGCAGGAAGCAGGAAGCAGGAAGCAGGAAGCAGGAAGCAGGATAGATTAGCCGAGACAGACGGGTTGCCAAATATTACTTAATACAACAATCCGGCGATTCATCATGGCGCCAATACGCCGCAGCGACCACCAAAAGAAAATGGCCGAGATATTATCCCGGCCATTCGTAGCTTGGTCAAAGACTCAAGCTAGGATATTACTCATGTGCAACTTATTAGAAGTTGTACTGCAGAGCAACAGTCCACTGGTCGTCAGCATTATCGATACCTTCGATACGGTATTCGGTATAGGCTTTCAGCTTGGAAGTGAAATCATACTGAACACCCAGCAGAGTCGCATCAATCGAATCTTTGTAAGAAGCGCCCGGAGCACGGGTCTCTTCTTTGTTGTAACCAGCCAGGAAGGTCCAAGCATCTACGTTATAGGTAGCAGCCAGTTCGTAGCCTTTACCTTCATGCTTGTTGCCAGTTGCCTTGTTTTTCAGGTCACTTTCGTTGTACATGGCTGCAAAGTAGAAGCCATTGATACCGTAGTTGGAAGAGATAGCCCAGTCAGACTTCTCAAACTTGCCGCCCTTGGTGAACACACCAGCGCGGTCAGCAGTTGCTTCCAGGTCAGAACGGTTGTAACCGGCATCAAAGCCCAGACCGAAGTCAAACTTGTAACCAGCGGCAGCACCGTAGCCTTGGTTCAGTTTGACATCTTGAATAGTTTTGCTGATGGTGCTGGAGCCAACATCTTTAACAGAAGTGACTGCATCATCATTGGTTTGGTAGGACAGTTTACCGTGGAAGCCACCGAAGCTGTTGGAGTAGATGATCTGGCCTTCTTGGCGACCATCGTACAGGTTACCTTCGCTACCCCACTCGTTGAAGATATCGGTCACGGCAATGGCATCGTAGTAAGCGGTATCGGTTTGACCGAAAATGATCTTACCGTATTGGGTACCATCGAAACCTACGTAGATATGACGAGCTTCGAACTTACCACCGGTTTTCTCACCCTTGGCAACACCATCTTTGCTGATGTTATCGCTGTTTTCAGAAGCGACTTGCCACTCGGTCTTGGCAATACCAGACCAGGTGTTGTTCAGCGCGATCTTGCCGGACCAACCCAAACGGGAAGCACCAACCAGTTCAGCGTCAGAAGAGTCATGATCACCGTAGTAGTTAGCCTGTACACGGCCGTATACGTCAAAAGTGGTACCGTCTTTGTCATAGATCACTGCGGCGTTAGCGGCGGATGCAAACAGAGCCGGGATAGCAATAGCCAGAATTGTCTTTTTCATAGTTTCCAATGCCTACTGTAATTAAACACTAAGTTGTTGTTATTCCCTGTGTTAGCGATGTTCTTTGCATCACTATGCCGCCGAGACTAGCACCGGATTTTTTGAACCGCAATGAAAAAACTTGGAACTTTTTATGGAAACCATAGTCATGGAGACAAAAATGTGAGCCAAGTCTCACCTGGCGGTGAGGCAAAAGGAAAACGTTTACAATAAATCCTGCTGATTATTTGGACCCAAATAGTTTGTTTTGCATGCAAATAACGCTAACTACCTGATAAACAACCAAAGTGGTCTGATCAGCGTAAAACTGCCGTGATAATGGCTGTTGCCTCGACCTCACCAAGGGGTTGCGGGTATCCTTGTCCTTCAATTAACTCCCAAGCTGGCCTTATCTTTATGCTCTCCACTCGCCTCAAAGCCACCATTCGTCAAACCTATCGCCAGATTGCGGATGGATTACCCGGTTTTGTGCCGCGCAAAGAGCAGAATTTTCTGGTGGCCGAAATCGCCAAAACCCTGACCGGCGAGTACGACAAACAGCGCCGGATCCTGGTGGCCGAAGCGGGAACCGGTATCGGCAAATCTCTCTCCTATGCTCAGGGCGCCATCCCGGTGGCACGGCTCACCCAGAAGAAGCTGGTTATCTCCACCGCCACCGTGGCCCTGCAGGAGCAGCTGATCCACAAAGACCTCCCCTTTTACCACCGCCACAGCGAGCTGCCGTTTCGCTTTATGCTGGTCAAGGGGCGTCAGCGTTACTGCTGCGAGCATCTGCTGGAGCAGGCTGCCAGTGGTGCCGAGATGGCCAACTTCGAGCTCGACTTCGGTAGCCTGAGCAAACACAAGCCATCGGAGAGCGACAAGGATCGTTACCAGGCGCTGTGGCAGGCCTATACCAATGGCAAGTGGGACGGGGATCGGGACAACTGGCCGGAGCCGATCCCCGACCTCTGTTGGGATCGCATCGCTGCCGATCGCCACACCTGCAACAAGGCGCTGAGCCATCATCAGCACTGCCCCTTTCATCGCGCCCGCAACGATATGGACAGTGCCGATGTGCTGGTCGTGAACCATGCCCTGCTGCTCTCCGATCTCACCATGGGGGGGGGCATCATCCTGCCGCCCCCCGATGAGTGCATCTATGTTCTGGATGAGGCCCATCACCTGCCCACCATCGCCCGGGATCACGGCGCCGCGTCGGCCAGCATCAAAGGCTCGCGCCGCTGGCTGGAGAAGCTGGTACAAAGCGCTGGCAAGCTGGCGCGGACGCTTAATAAAGAGAGTCTGCTCGACCCTCAGCTCAAACTGCAGGATGCGCTGGCCTCTATCCAGCCGGATCTCAAGGCCGTTGAGCAGTGGCTCGGCGCCAACGATCGGCTGTTTGGCACTGAACCCCACTACCGCTTCGCCGAAGGGGTGTTGCCAGACCCCCTGCCCATGCTGGCGGAAAACCTCAAGGAGTCGAGCAAGAAGGCACTGCGGGCGCTGGACCGGATGCAGGGGGCCATTGGTGAAGCGCTGAAAGATGGCGAGATCCGTCGCAAGGAGGCCGAACCCTTGCTGGCCGAGAGCGGTTTTCATCTGCAGCGGCTGGAGAGTTTCTGCGCCCTGTGGGAGATGCTGGGGCGCCATGTTCCGACGGGCAAGACCCCGCTCGCCCGCTGGATGGCCAAGAGCGACGATGGCGATATCTGGCTGCATGCCTCGCCGATAGAAGTGGGGTATCTGCTGGAAGAGTGGCTCTGGTCCAAGTGTCTGGGGGCCGTGCTGGTCTCCGCGACCCTCACCGCCCTCTCCTCCTTTAGCTATTTTCGCCATCAGGTGGGGCTCAAAGAGCACGACGGCACTCGCTATCTGCGCCTGCGCTCCCCCTTTGACTATCAGAAGGCCGAGCTCTATCTGCCCAAAATGGCGCACGAACCCAACTCGCCGGCTTTTACCAGCGAGCTTGTCAGCGTGCTGCCGCGCATTCTGGCAGGCAAGGAGGCAAGCCTGGTACTTTTCTCCTCCTACCGGCAGATGAATGAAGTGGTGGCGGGACTGCGCGCCAAGGGACTCTCCCTGCTGGTGCAGGGGGAAGCATCCCGCAATGCGTTGCTTACCTTGCACAAGCAAAAATGCGATGGCGGTCAGCCCAGCATTCTATGTGGTACCGGCAGCTTCTCGGAGGGGCTGGATCTGCCGGGTCACTACCTCACCAATCTGGTGATCACCAAGCTCCCTTTCGCGGTGCCCAACTCGCCGGTCGAGGAGGCCACCGCCGAGTGGGTCGAGCAGCGGGGCGGCAATCCATTCCTGCAACTGACGGTGCCAGAGGCATCGCGCAAACTGATCCAGGCCTGTGGTCGTCTCATTCGTAAAGAAGCCGATCGGGGACGGGTCACCATTCTTGACCGACGGCTGCTGACCAAACGTTACGGCAAGGGGCTGCTCGATGCCCTCCCGCCGTTCACACGGCGGATTGAGTAAATAAGCCTGCCTTTATTGACAAACCGAGTGGCAACAGCACGAACTTTCGCCCCCAGAAAGAGCCATTGCCGCAGTGGGCCAAACCTGCAAAAATGAGCCCCTGTTTTCAGTGGGCAATCGCCTGACTGTTCAAGGAGATGAAATGAAACTGACTGTTCTGGTACCGGCCCTGGCTGGTCTGTTGTGGGCCGGTAGCGCCCTGGCTGATGCCCAATTGGAAGTGTCCAACCCTTATGTCGTCCAGCTGATCGATGGCCAGTCCATCAACCCCAAGCTGCTCGATAAAACCAGCACCTTCCCCCTCTCTGCCGGCAAGCACCAGTTGGTCATCGCCTTTGAAGGCAACTTCTCCAACCGCAGCGAAATCAAACTGGTGACCGCCGAGCCGCTGGTACTCAATTTTACCGCCGCCGATAACCAGAAGCTGGTACTGGACTACAAAAAGCCCCGTAACGAAGCCGAAGCCAAGCAGTTTGTCAAAGATCAGAAAGTGGCGCTGAAAGACAAGGTCAGCGGCCAGCAGGTCAGCAGCGAACAGTTCGTGATGCCGAAAGTAGAAGGCTTCCAACTGACCCGTGACTATCAGCAAGAGCTGATCAAAATGGGCAAAGCCTTCAACCAGCCTAAAACCGTTGCCGTCTCCTCTGCCGCCGTCATGGCCGCCGCCAGCGCACCTGTCGTGGCCGCGCCGAGCAAGGCACAGAGCAATCCGGAAGCCCTTACCCAGCTGCAAAACTGGTACAACAAGGCGGATGCGGAAACCCGCAAAGCGTTCCAGATCTGGGTTATCCAGCAGCAGTAATCCGGGACCTTCATCCTGACCCGTCGGGAATGACAAGGGGAGCCTGGCTCCCCTTTTTCGTATCCAGGTTCATCGATGGAACCATGCCCTGATGTCACTGCATATTTACTATCACCCCCTCTACTCCTCCCTGACCCTGCCCGAACGCCATCGCTTTCCGCTGGCCAAGTATCAGGGGCTGTTTGAGCGCCTGCAGGCGCAGGGTTACCCCCTTGGCGAAGCGCTCGCGGCTACCCGGGAGCAAATCTGCCGAATTCACAATGCCGATTATGTCGCGGCGGCCCTGAGCGGCCAGCTTGAAGCGCGCGCCATCCGCAAGCTCGGTTTTCCCTGGTCACCCATGTTGATGGAGCGCACCTTGCGCTCGGTTGGTGCCACCATTGCCGCCAGCCGCTATGCACTTGAGCAGGGCTGCGGCTTGCAGATCTCCGGCGGCTACCACCACGCCCATCGGGATCATGGCAGCGGTTTTTGTCTGTTCAACGATCTGGTGATTGCCGCGCAGACTTGCCTCGACGAGGGGCGCTGTGAACAAGTACTGATCGTCGATCTCGATGTGCATCAGGGAGATGGCAGTGCGGCCTTGTGCGCCGGGCGGCGCGATATCATTACGCTCTCCCTTCATGGTGAGCACAACTTCCCCCACCACAAAGCCACCTCTCACCTCGACTTTCCGCTGCCAAGCGGCATGGCGGACGATGCCTATCTCACCACACTGCAACAGGCGCTCTCACTGGCACTGCGCCTCTATTCGCCGGATCTCATCCTCTATCAGGCGGGTGTGGATGTGCATCATGCCGACGAGCTTGGCTATCTCTCCCTGAGCGATGAAGGTGTTCGCCTGCGCGATGCCATGGTGTTTGACTGCGCAGTACAACACGGTGTGCCCATAGCGGCGGTGCCCGGTGGCGGCTATCGCCGCGACTGGCAGCAGCTGATCCCGCTTCATATGTCGCTGTTCGAGATGGCTCGCCAACGTTTTGGCTGATGGCATGGCTTGATAGCGCGGAAAAGCCATCAGAAGTGAGCGGAGACTTCTCCAGATACAACAGAAGAGGCGACCCTGGGGTCGCCTCTTCGTGTTTCGTCATCCCGGTCACACAAGCTCGCTCGTTGTCAGGCAAGCTTGGGACGCCTGAGGATAACTATTTTTGCCGCTTGCGGGCGTACTTGCGACGGGCGCGGGCCTGACGCTCCTCTTCCCGCTCGGCCTTCTCTTTGGCTTTTTGCTCTGCGTCTGCCGCAGCCTCGACGATCTCGAGGCTCACCATCTCCGGCGTCTCCAGCGAGATGCGGCCAAGCAGGCCGGAGCGGAACTCGTTGATCAGGATCTCGGACGCCTTGTGCAGATCGGCCAGACCCCCTTTGCGCACGAAGGCGCGTTGGCGGGCAATCATCTCCAGCAGCTCGATCTCGGTCTCGGGCAGTTCAGCTATCTGGTAGCGCGCCTTGATCCGCTCCGGATAGGCCTTGATAAAGTAATCGGCGGCAAACATGGCGATATCGGCATAGTCGAATACCGTATCCTTGATGGCCGCGGTGATGGCCAGACGATAACCGCAGGAGGGCGGGTTGAGCTTGGGCCAGAGAAAACCCGGGGTATCGGTCAGGATGACGTTGTTCTCCAGCTTGATCCGCTGCTGGGACTTGGTCACCCCCGCCTCGTTGCCGGTGCGGGCGATGATGCGCCCCGCCAGGGTATTGATCAGGGTGGATTTACCCACGTTGGGGATCCCCATGATCATCGCCCGCACGCCGCGCAGCTCAAAATTGCGCTCCGGCAGCATCTCGTGACAGAGGGTCAGCAGTTGCTTGATCTTCTCCGGCTCTTGTTGCGTCAACGGCAGCGCCTTGATCCCCTTCTCTTTTTCCATGTGCGCCACCCACAGATCGGTGATCGCCGGATCGGCGAGGTCCGCCTTGTTCAGCACCTTGATCACCGGGGTATCACCACGCAGCTCGGGCACCAGCGGGTTTTCGCTGGAGAAGGGGATGCGGGCATCGAGCATCTCGATGATCACATCGACCTGGGGCATGACCTCGGCAATCTCTTTGCGGGCCTTGTGCATGTGACCGGGGAACCAGTTGATGGACATATCCGTTACTCTCTGTGGGGGCTGCGGGCGCGCGCATGGAACAACAGGCGCTCTGCCGCGGGCATCGAACGAAGGGGGCGCATTTTACCTGCTGCGGGCCCATTTTGACAGGTCATTCTAGCCATCACCTCATCAAATCAGCAAACCGTCGAGACGAAGCAATACAGCCGAAAACGAGCAGACCAACCCGCTCAATTGACAGATAACACATTGATATAATGTAACATTTTCATCCTCTTTTCACACAACCGTCACCGATAGTCAGTAAAAGTGTCATCTGCCCCCTCTAGGCTGCGCTCAGGTTTTACAAGGAGCGAACCCCAATGAGAAAAATGGCAGGACTTGCAGTGATGATCGGCGCCGCCCTGGCCGCCGGCTGCAAATCAGACAATGACACGGTGGCGACCAAGCCCGCCGCCCAGCCCACCAACGTCATCTTCTTCCTCGGTGACGGCATGGGCCTCAACACCCTGACGGCGGCCCGTATCTACGGTGTCGGCGAAGCGGGTGATCTGACCATCGATACCCTGCCAGAGACGGCCTTTATCAAGACCTTCTCCCACGATGCCCAGGTTACTGACTCGGCCCCCTCCATGGCGGCCTACATGACCGGGGTCAAGAGCAACAACGGCGTCATCAGCATGGACGGCGACGCCACCTATGAAAGCGACTGCAGCAAGAGCGCCGGCAAGCCGGTGACCACCCTGCTGGAGCTGGCCAAAGCCGATGGCCGCGGCACCGGCGTGGTGACCAGCACCCGGGTGACCCACGCCACCCCCGCCGCCACCTATGCCCATATCTGCAACCGGGATCTGGAAAATGACATCGCCGTCCAGCTGGTGCCGGGTGGCAAAGGCTACAACAGCGCCCTCAAGGAGGGGCTGGATGTGGTGCTCGGTGGTGGCAGCAGCTTCTTTCTGCCCAAAGCCGACAAGGGCAAGCGGGAGGATGGCCGCAACCTCATCAGCGAAATGCAGGCCAAGGGCTATCAGTTTGCTAGCAACCTGGATGAGCTGAACAAGGCCGATGCGGGCAAGCCGCTGCTGGGTCTGTTTGGTTCCAGCCACATGAAATATGACCTGGACCGCCCTGCCAGCGAGCCGTCACTGGCCCAGATGACCCTAGCCGCCATCAAGCAGCTCAAGGGCAAGGAGAAGGGTTACTTCCTGATGGTGGAAGGGGGCCGCATCGATCACGCCCTGCACGACACCAACGCCAAGCGGGCGCTGCAAGACACCCTCGCCTTCGACAACGCCATCAAGGCAGCCATCGACGAGGTGAAAAAGAGCGACCCCGAGCTGAAAAACACCCTGATCGTGGTCACCGCCGACCATGACCATACCCTGGTGCTCAACGGTTACGCCAAGCGTACCGGTAAGACCACCGCCAGCAACCCCGGCGTACTCGGGCTGGTGAAGAACTACGAGACGGGTGAACCGAGCAAGGATGGCGACGGCATGCCCTACACCATCATCGGTTTTGGCAACGGCTACAACCGGGTGGATGGCCCGCGCAGCAGCGTCACCCCGCTCGACGATGCCACCGTTTCTGCCAATGACTACCACCAGGAAGTGGTGGTCAAGGTGGGCGAGATCGGCAACGAGACCCACGGCGGCACCGATGTCTTCCTCGGCGCCATCGGCAAGGGGGCTGACAGCTTCCATGGCTCACTCGATAACACCGCCGTGTTCGGCAAGATCAAGGCTGCGGCCAAGCTGTAAGGAGCACTTTCATGAGCAAACAGATGAGCACATCCATCAAGCACACGCTGGTCTGCGCCGCCCTGTTCAGTGCGTTGGGGGCAACCTCCCAAGCACAGGCCGGTGATGCCAAAAACGTCATTCTCTTTATCGGTGATGGCATGGGGCCCACCGTGCTCACCGCCACCCGCCTGTTCAAGGTGGGGGAAGAGGGCAATCTGGAGATGATGAAACTGCCGCGCAGTGCCCGCATCAAGACCTTCTCCAACGATGCCCAGACCACCGACTCGGCCCCCTCCATGGCGGCCTACACCACCGGGGTCAAGATGAACAACGAGGTGATCGCCATGAGTAGCGACACCAGGGCTGTCGCCCCCGGCAAAGATGTCAACGGCAACAAAACCGACAACAAATGCAGCAGCGACAACGGCAAACCGGTGCCCACCATTCTGGAGCTGGCCAAGGCGGCAGGCAAATCGGTCGGGGCCGTCACCACCACCGAGCTGACCCACGCCACCCCGGCGGCCACCTACGCCCACATCTGCCATCGGGATGCCGCCTATGACATCGCCGCACAGGCCGTTCCGGGAGGCGCTGGCTTTAACAGTGCCCTCAAGGATGGGGTCGATGTGCTGATGGGCGGTGGTGCCAACCACTGGACCCCCTACAGCGCCAGCAACAAAGGCGGTCGCAATGACAACCGCGATCTGACCGCCGAGATGACCGCGCAGGGGTACAGCTATGTCACCACCCAAAGTGAACTGGCCAAGGTCACCAGCGGCAAGCTGCTCGGTCTGTTCAGCAGCAAATCCCACCTCGACTACGAGCTGGATCGGGTCGCCAAGGGGGCAGCCAATACCCAGCCATCCCTCTCCGAGATGATCGCCAAGGCGATCGATCTCTTGAGCCAGAACAGTCAGGGTTACTTCCTGATGGTCGAGGGGGGCCGGATCGATCACGCCCTGCATGGCACCAATGCCAAGCGAGCCCTCACCGATGCAGTGGCGCTGGACGAGGCGGTCAAGACGGCCCTCGGTAAAGTGGACCTCAACAATACCCTGATCGTGGTCACCGCCGACCATGACCACACCATGACCATCAACGGCTACGCCGCCAAGGGCAATCCGGTGCTGGATCTGGTGAAAAATGGCGACGGCTCGACCCAGAACGATGTGGATGGCAAGCCCTTCACCACCCTGGTGTTCGGTAACGGCCCCAACCGCCCCGATGTACGCCCCGTCCTCACCAGCGATCAGGTGATGGCCAATGACTATCTGCAGGAGACCGGCGTCAAGCTGGCATCGGAAACCCACGGTGGCGGCGATGTGATGCTGTTTGCCGATGGCGCTGGCAGCAACCGCTTCAAGGGCTCGCTGGATAACACCAAGGTGTTTGGCAAACTGCGGGAGGCGCTCGGCCTGTAAGCAGCGGGGGCCCGGGAGCAGCTGAGCAATCGGTTCAGCGGCCCGGGTCCCGGCTCTTTCGAGCGACAGATGATGATGAGATTTCTGCTTTCGTTGTGGCTGCTTGGCTGCGCCCTCGCCTTCCCCCTTTATGCTGACGACACGCCCCCGGATCTCGCCGCCCGGATCAGCTATCACGACCGGGTCACCGGCAGCGATGGCATCGCCAGAGAAAGTGTCTGGCAGGAGAAGTGGCTGCGTGTGGGCAATCAGGTGTGGAGCCAGCGGCTCATTCCCCTGCCCCTTGCCCGTGCCTATCACGCCACTCACGACGCCACGCCCGGCCACAAGCACTTTACCCACCAGATGGCGGCCCGCTGGGTCAGTCGCAGTGATGAGGGTGAGCTGCAACTGCGTTATGCCGACAGTTGGCACAACCAGCTGGTTGAAGTACCGGTGGAAGAGTATGGCCAGGTGGCCTTCAAGCCCGACTGGCGGCGGATCCGCCATCTCGTCGACCCGGCGCTGATCGAGGGGATGACCCCGCTGGATGAGGCCCCCCCCGAGCAGGCCCGCTGGTATGAAAAACGCGAAGGGCAGCAACGAACCCGCATTCTCTGGTCACATCAGTGGCAGATCCCGCTGGTGGTCGAGTCGGCCAGTCTCGACGGCTATCGCAGCTACCGGATGGAGGTAACTCTGCGCAAACTGCCCGCTCAGCTCCCCTGGCTGCAACTCGCCGATTACGAAGTGCGCGATCTGCGGGATTTCTTCGACTGAGATCCCAACCCTTCAGCGGGTGCAAAGACAATGCAGGCAGGAATGTTACACTCTGACCATTCGACTCTGGCTCACGATCTTGATGCGCGCTCTCTGCCTGCCCTTTTTTGCCCTGCTGTTATTGCTGGTACACACCGGCGCCCAGGCTATTGTGCTGGTGGCGGCCGAGCTGCCCCCCTATGTCATTCGCTCCTCTCACGGCAAACCAAGCGGTGTCGCCATCGAGATCATGGAAGAGGCCGCCCGACGCCTCAAGGAACCGCTCACCATCGAGTTGATGCCGCTGGCACGGGCGCTCACCCAAACCGCTCATCGCAAGGATGTCTTGCTGATCCCGCCAGTGCGCAGCTCTCAACGGGAACACCTCTACTACTGGGTGACACCGATCCTCGATGAAGAGTTCGTCATCGTCAGTGATCGCAACGCCCATCCCACTCCGCTCACATTAAAAGATCTTCCTTCGCTCAAGGTGGGTACCTTGCGTCACTCCTTCGGCCAGTACCTGCTCAAGCAGCGGCTAAATCTCGCCAGCCAAACCGTTGCCACCGAAGACCTCAATGCCCTCAAACTGCAACGAGGACGCATCGATGCTTGGGCCGCAGCCTGGAACGTCATTCTCTACAACCAGCAGACAGGCGGATTTTCCATCGATGAGATAGTAAAAGGCGAATCCTTGATGCGGACCCCGTTATTTATCGCGGCCAGCAAGGATTTCCCCTTCACCGAAGGTCGTCGCTGGCAAGCCGTGATCGACGAGATGCGCCATGATGGCACCCTGGCGCGGATCATCCGTCAGTACAACTATCAGGCTCCTGAGTAGTCACTCAGTCACGGTTGCCAAGGCCAGCCAGAATGGTTATGGTAGCCCCATGAAAATACTCGTTATTTCCTCGCATTTGCTCACACCCTGCTGAGCCCCCGCCTCGCTCCTTCGGCCGCGAGTCGTTTGGGGGCATGGCATTTTCACTGTTTTGAATCTGTGTAAACCATTGTGTGACATCCAGCGTACTGGCCAGCCTTCCCTTGTCGGCTTGGCCTCTCTGCTATTGATAAGGAATATCCTATGAAACAACCTCATCTCGTTATCTCCAGCCTTGATCTGGACCGTATCGAACAACTGCTCGGCAACCACCCGCAGCATCTGGCCCTGCAAGAGGAGCTGGACCGCGCCGAGATCCGCGAACCGGCCGACATGCCGCCGGACGTGGTCACCATGAACAGCAAGGTGCGCTTCAAGATGCAGAGCAGCGGCAACGAGTTCTGCCTCACCCTGGTCTACCCGCGCGATGCCAAAGGTGACGAGAGCAACATCTCGGTACTGGCGCCGGTGGGCAGTGCCCTGCTCGGCCTGAAAGTGGGCGACAGCATCGCCTGGCCAGGCCCGGCCAGTCGCACCATCGAGGTAGAAATTCTGGAAGTGGTCTATCAGCCGGAGCGCGCCGGCGAGCTGCACCGCTGACTCCGGTTGCGGGCAGGCCAGCTCGCACAGCCTGATCCCGATCAAGCTTCCCTTGCTTATCGGGCCGATTTTTCCCCTATCGTCCCCCGCCCCTTGAGCCTGACTCGGGGGGCAGGTATCTTGTTGGCCGCGTCATGGTCATGACGCACCGAATTTCAGGCTGACATCATGATAAAAATTGCCCTCATCGACGATCACCAGATCGTCCGATCCGGTTTTGCCCAACTGCTCAATCTGGAGCCCGATCTGCAGGTGGTCGCCGAATTCGGCTCCGCCAGCGACGCCCTTGCCGGTCTGCCCGGCAGCGGGGCGCGGGTCTGCGTCTGCGACATCTCGATGCCCGACCAATCGGGGCTGGATCTGCTCAAGCAGCTCCCCTCCGGTCTGGCGGTGGTGATGCTCTCGGTTCACGATAGCCCGGCCCTTATCGAGCAGGCACTGCAGACCGGCGCCAAGGGATTTCTCTCCAAGCGTTGTAGCCCGGACGAGCTGATCGCCGCCGTGCGCACCGCCGCCCAAGGGGGGTGTTATCTGACGCCGGACATCGCCCAGAAGCTGGCCAGCAGCAGCCGGGATCCCCTCACCAATCGGGAGCGGGAGATTGCCCAGTTGCTGGCTCAGGGGCTGGAGGTGAAGGCCATCGCCGAGCAGCTTGGCCTCTCCCCCAAGACGGTTCACGTCCATCGCGCCAACCTGATGGACAAGCTCAAGGTCAGCAACAACGTCGAGCTGGCCCACCGCATGCTGGATAGCTGGTGATCTCCCGTTTTGCCAGCTATGTCGCCATCGCGCTGGCGGCCTGCTTCATCTTTGCCGCTGGCTGGTTTTGCCTCTGGAGCATCGGCCTGCATCTGGCGGGGGGGCCGGCGCTGGCGGTGCTGCTGTTCCCCTTCGGCCTGCGCCTCGGGTTGCTGCTGCAAAGCCCCGGCCACTACTGGCCGCCACTATTATTGTGCGAAGGGCTGCTGCTCTACTGGCTCAATCAGGAGGTGGGGTTGCCCCACTGGCCGTGGCTGGTCGCAGGCAGTCTGCTGACTCTGTTGCCGCTGCTTGTTGCCCGTCGCCAGCAGGTACGCAACGACTGGCAGCAACTGTTGCTGCTGCTCGCCACCGTCACGGCGGCGGCGCTGCTGCAAGCTCTGCTCTGGCATCTGGCGGGGGAAGATGGCCTCTCGGCCCTGTTGCTCAGCCTGACCGGCGGGCTGACGCTGACCTCCACCTGCATGCTGATCTGGCACTACCTCACCCGCGCCACCTGGGTGCCGCTCGGCCCTGCGCTGGTGGATCAGCCGGTGGACTGGCGCTTTCGCCATCTGGTCTGGTATCTGCTGCTGTTCGTGCTGAGCCTCTGGCTACAGCTGGGATTGCCCAACTCGCTGGTGCGCTTCACCCCGTTTTGTCTGGCTATCCCCATCATCGCCATGGCGTGGCGCTACGGCTGGCAGGGGGCGCTGCTCGCCACCCTGATGAACACCATCGCCCTGCTGGCCAGTCAGGCCTGGCATGATCACCCCCTCGACCTGCTGCTCTCCCTGCTGGCCCAGAGCCTCACCGGCCTGCTGCTGGGCGCCGGGATCCAGCGCCAGCGCGAACTCAATCAGGCGCTGACCCGCCAGCTCGCCCACAATCGCCAGCTCACCGAACGGCTGCTGGAGACCGAGGAGAGCATTCGCAAGGAGGTAGCGCGCGAGCTGCACGATGATATCGGCCAGACCATCACAGCCATTCGAACCCAGGCCGGGATCGTGCGCCGGCTCGCCCCCGATAATGCCGGGGTGGGCCAGAGCAGCGCCCTGATCGACACCCTGTCGCTCGGGATCTACGACGCGGTGCGTGGTCTGCTCGGCCGCCTGCGCCCGCGCCAGCTCGACGACATGACCCTGGAGCAGGCGGTACGCAGTCTGCTGCGAGAGCTGGAGCTGGAACGTCACGGCATCGTCACCCGACTGGAGTGGCAGCTGGCGGATGGGGATCTCTCCGATGCCCAGCGGGTCACCCTGTTTCGGGTCTGTCAGGAGGGGCTCAACAACGTGGTCAAACATGCCAACGCCCACTCGGTCACCATTCGCGCCCGGGCCAGCGGCGAGCAGCTGCAACTGGTGCTGGAAGATGATGGCCGCGGCCTGCCACAGAGTCGCCCGCAACAGGGCTATGGCCTGCTCGGCATTCGCGAGCGGGTACAGGCGCTCGGGGGCAGTCTGCAACTCTCCTGCATCCACGGCACACAGCTGACGGTCAACCTGCCCAGTCGCAAACGGGAGGAGAGTCATGGCTAATCACCACCGGAGGGCCAGCCTGTGCTGAGTTTTATGAGAAGCGCGCCGCCCCAACCCCTTATCCGGGATCAGGCCGAGATCGATGCCACCTATCGCCACTGGCGACTGCATCTGCTGCTGACCATGTATCTGGGCTACGCGGTCTTCTACTTCACCCGCAAGAGCTTCAACTTCGCCATGCCGGACATGCTGGCGAGCGGCATGCTGGACAAGTCCGATATTGGCATGCTCTGGACCCTGTTCTACATCACCTACGGCTGCTCCAAGTTCTTCTCCGGCATCATCAGTGACCGCGCCAACCCGCGCTACTTCATGGGGATTGGCTTGATGGCCACCGGCGTCATCAATATCCTGTTCGGCCTCTCGTCGGCACTCTGGATGTTTGCCGCCCTCTGGGTCGCCAACGCCTTCTTCCAGGGCTGGGGCTGGCCCCCCTGCTCCAAGCTGCTCACCAGCTGGTATTCGCGCACCGAGCGCGGGGTCTGGTGGTCGGCCTGGAACACCGCCCACAACGTCGGCGGGGCGCTCATCCCCCTCATCGTCAGCACCATCGCCCTGCAACATGGCTGGCGCTACGGCATGATAGTGCCCGGCCTTATCGCCATCGTTGCGGGGTTGTTCCTCTGCTGGCGGCTGCGGGATACCCCGAGCGCCATGGGGCTGCCGACAGTAGGCGAGTGGCGCAACGATGCCATGGAGCTGGCCCAGCAGACCCAGGATGCGGGGCTCTCCCACCGCCAGATCCTGCGCAAATATGTGCTGGGCAACCCCTATATCTGGCTGCTGGCCTGCTGCTATGTGCTGGTCTATGTGGTGCGCACCGCCATCAACGACTGGGGCAATCTCTACATGACCGAGCAGCGCGGCTTCAATCTGATGATTGCCAACTCGGCTATTTCGATGTTCGAGGTGGGGGGCTTTATCGGCGCGCTGGTGGCGGGCTGGGGATCGGACAAGCTGTTCAACGGCAACCGTGGCCCGATGAACCTGATCTTTGCGGTGGGGATCCTGCTGGCGGTGGGATCGCTGTGGCTGATGCCCTTCTTCAGCTATGTGATGCAGGCGGCCTGCTTCTTTACCATCGGTTTCTTCGTGTTTGGCCCGCAGATGCTGATCGGCATGGCGGCGGCGGAGTGCTCCCACAAAAACGCGGCGGGGGCCGCCACCGGCTTTGTCGGCCTGTTCGCCTACATGGGGGCGGCGCTGTCGGGCTATCCGCTGGCCAAGGTGATGGAGATCTGGCACTGGAACGGCTTCTTCGTGGTGATCTCGGTGGCGGCCGGCGTCTCGGCCCTGCTGCTGCTCCCCTTCCTCAAGGCGCAGGCCCCCAGAACCGCTCAAGCGAATGCAGAGTAGCGGCTGGCATCTGGCAAGCCAGACCCGCCAAGCAGAAACAGGCAGGGCGCGGATCATCGCGCCCTGCCTTTATCCCTGAAGCTATCCCTGCCTCAGGCAGCCTGACAGACCCGGTTCTTCCCTTCCCGCTTGGCCCGATAGAGGGCGTCATCGGCGCGCCGGAACAGGTGGTCGAAATGCCACGCCCCCTGCCAGTGGGCGACCCCCATGCTGACGGTAATATGGATCCCCTCCACCTCGCTGGCCGCAAGCTGAACCAGCAGTGACTGGCAACGGGCGATCGCCTCCTCTGCGGTGGCATGGCGAAACAGCAGCACAAACTCCTCGCCCCCAAAGCGACCGGCCAACACCCCCTCCAGCTCGCGCAGCGCCAGCCCGACCCGCTCCAGCACCCGATCCCCCACCTCATGACCATGCCGATCGTTGACCTGCTTGAAGTCATCCAGATCGAGCACCACCAGCGCCCCCTGCTGTGCCGGCCGTCCCCGGGCCAGACGTTCCATAAAACCGCGGCGATTGAACAACCCGGTCAGCGGGTCATGACTGGCCTGATAACGCAGCTCCAGCGCCCGGTGCTGGTTGCAGAGCAGCAGTACCCCGAAAGTGAGCATGGAGCTGCCCACCAGCATGGAGACATAGGGCAACACGTTGAACAGCTGACGCTGGAACGGGCTTTCGATCACCTCGCCCCAAACGGCACATATCCGCATCAGGGTCATGGCAATCAGCACCAGATTGAGGCCAATCAGCACCCAGACCGCCACCTGATAATCGGGACGGCCGTGGCGCCAGAGCTGCCAGATGATCAGCGTACTGAGCACAAGAAAGGTGGCGCTGCTGATCATCACCCGCACCGCAATCCGGCCATCGATGGCGACCGACCAGGTCATGATGGCGGCAAACAGCAGGATGAAGCCCCAGCAAGCTCGCCAGCCGGGCGGTTGACGGAAGAAACAGCGCTGGGCGACCAGCAGCAACAACACATGAAAAATCAGGAAGACATTGCCAACCCAGGAGCCATAAGGCGTGGGGGTCAGCAGCAGACTGGCGAATCCCGCCTGACCCAGCATGGCAAACAGGCTGGACCACCACCAGACCCCGACGCCGGGAATATCGTGGTGAGTCACGCGAATGATGGTGAGCGTGAGGAAACCGAGACAATAGCCACACAAGGCCATGATCATCAAGGTAAAAATATCCAGCTTGAGCAGTAGTGAGGCGTCCATACCAAAGCCATACAGAGAGGGTAACTGAGTATATGAGAAGCGTTTGCCTAGACCCAGAGGGACCTGACTGTTTTCACAATAAAAACATCCTGTTCGCCGGTTTTTCGCGCTGCTGGATCACTCTCGCCATTCCGTCACCACAGGCTCGATGCATACCCGCTGATGAGATCCCCCCGACAAAAGCCACATGCGAGCCCCTCGCTGTGTAACAAAATGTCTTGGGCACAATTTGGGCTTGAACCCACCCCATTAGATAGATATGTTGTTTTCGTGTGATTTTATGAATGAAGCCATGAGCAATAAATGTCTCTAACCTGTTGAGTCTTCTGACACAATCTGTTTTTGGTACATTTTTCACTCAACCACTATTCATAGCATCTCATATGGGGCTTTTGTCCCGCTCAAGACATTCATCCTGTCTTGCCTGTTGCCGGATGCAGCAGTCTCTTGTGCCACGGAGTCGCACGGGATCAGGTTCAAGGCCGAACACACCACCGACAGAGACGTCACTTATGATCAGAAAACTGATTCTTTCTACCCTGCTGTTTTGCGGGATCGCCACGGCGGCCCCGACCCCTGCCCCCACGTCCACCCTGGATGCCGTGCTGGAACGCGGCGTGCTGCGGGTCGGCTTCGATGCGGGCTATCAACCCTTCGAGATGACCAACAAGCAGGGCCAATACATCGGCTTTGACGTGGATCTCGCCAAGATGGTCGCCAAAGAGATGGGCGTGAAGGTCGAGTTCGTCAACACCGCCTGGGATGGCATCATTCCGGCGCTCTTGACCAACAAGTTCGACGTCATCATGGGCGGCATGACCGTCACTCCCCAGCGCAACCTGCGAGTCAACTTCGCCGATCCTTACATCGTGGTCGGCCAGACCATCGTCCTGCGCAAAGAGAAGGCGGGCGAAATCAAATCCTTCACCGACCTCAACGACCCGAAATACAAGATCGCGGTCAAGCTCGGCACCACCGGCGAGCAGGCAGTCAAGCGCCTGATCCCGAAAGCCACCCTGCTGCAGTTTGAAACCCAGGATGACGCCAAGCTGGAAGTGATCAACGGCAAGGTTGATGCCTTCGTCTATGACCTGCCCTACAACGCCATCTTCGCCTCCCAGAATCAGGGCGCCGTGGTGCACCTCGACAAGCCGTTCACCTTCGAGCCGCTGGCCTGGGCCATCCGCAAAGGGGATCAGGACACCCTCAACTGGTTCAACAACTACCTGCGCCAGATCAAGGGCGATGGCAGCTACGACCGTCTCTACAAGAAGTGGTTCGAATCCAATAACTGGCTGAACCAGCTCAAATAACCTCCGGGGGGCGGCATATGCCGCCCCTGCACCACGCAGCTCCCCACACAATAACGAGAAGAGGTTGTGACTGTGCACACACCCAAACCGACAAGACAGATGGAAAAACAGCCCAATCAGCTACTCTGGCAGGGCGTCTTCCTGCTGATGCTGCTGGTTGCGGTATTCGGCATCTACAAGGCTGTCCAGTCCGTGGATTACACCTGGCGCTGGGAACGCATTCCCCAATACATCGCCTATCAGGCGGAACAGAAGAATCTGGCCGAATTTGACGGCACCGTGATTGCAAGCACCAGCGAGGCCGAGAAGGGCAAGCTGTTCCTGCAAGACGATCTCGACCCCAATGTGCGGCAAGCCATCGCCAGCACCGGCGTACAAGTCGCCGAAGGGGATACCATTTTTCGTGGCGATACCCTCGACACCCAACTGAGCTGGACCGCTGGCCCCATCGCCTGGGGCGTCTGGGTTACCGTCAAGCTCTCGCTGGTGGCGGGCATCTTCGCCATCCTGCTCGGTACGCTGGCCGGGCTGGCACGTCTCTCCCCCAATCCCGCCCTGCGCAATCTGGCGGTCACCTACGTCGAGCTCATCCGCGGCACGCCGCTGCTGGTGCAGATCTTTATCGTCTACTTCTTTATCGGCACCGTGCTGAACCTCGATCGCTTCACCGCCGGGGTCGCCGCGCTGGCGGTCTTTACCGGCGCCTATGTGGCGGAGATCGTCCGCGCCGGTATCAGCTCCATCCACAAGGGGCAGATGGAGGCGGGTCGCAGCCTGGGTATGACCTCGGCCCAGACCATGCGCTATGTCATTCTGCCGCAGGCGTTCAAGCGGGTGCTGCCGCCGCTGGCGGGCCAGTTCATCAACCTGATCAAGGACTCCTCGCTGGTCTCGGTCATCTCCATCACCGATCTCACCAAGGCGGGGCGCGAAGTAGTCAGCTCCACCTTCAGCCCGTTCGAGGTATGGTTTACCGTCGCCCTGCTCTATCTGGTGCTGACCGGCACCCTCTCTTTTCTGGTACGCCGTCTGGAGGTGAAATATGCGCGCAGCAACTGATCCCATTATCAAGGTGCAACAGGCATCGAGAAGTGCTGCCGGCACCCCCTTCGCCTTCCCGATTCCTCTTCTGGAGGCGAAATATGCGTACAGCAACTGATCCGATTATCAAAGCGACCGGCGTGGAGAAATTCTACGGCACCGAGGTGCACGCCCTGAAAAACGTCAGCACCCAGGTGGCCGAAGGGGAAGTGGTGGTGATCGTCGGCCCCAGCGGTTCCGGCAAATCGACCTTCCTGCGCACCCTCAACCAGCTGGAGACCATCAACGACGGCAACATAGTAGTCGATGGCATCTGCCTGACCGAGCCGGGCGATGTCAACAAGCTGCGGGAAGAGGTGGGCATGGTGTTCCAGTCCTTCAACCTCTTCCCCCACCTGACGGTGCTGGACAACATCACCCTCGCCCCGCAGAAGGTGCGCGGCCTGTCGCGCCGTGATGCCGAAGATAGGGCCAAGGCGCTACTGCTGAAAGTGGGCTTGTCGGTGAAAGCGGCCAGCTACCCGTCCCAGCTCTCCGGCGGTCAGCAGCAGCGGGTGGCGATCGCCCGAGCGCTCGCCATGCAGCCGCGCATCATGCTGTTTGACGAGCCCACCAGTGCGCTCGACCCGGAGATGGTGGGCGAAGTGCTGGATGTGATGAAGGGGCTGGCCCGCGAGGGGATGACCATGGTGGTGGTGACCCACGAGATGGGCTTTGCCCGCGAGGTGTCGGATCGGGTGCTCTTTATGGAGAGTGGCGAACTGCTGGTGGATGAGAAGCCTGCCGACTTCTTCGACAATCCCCCCTCTCCGCGTCTGCGCCAGTTCCTCAGTCAGGTGCTGTAGCGACCACAACACAGTGGATAGACGAAGAGGGACCCAGGGTCCCTCTTCTTGTTCTTCATACAGGTTGTTCTTCATGCAGGAGCCCCCCATCCGCTGAACCCGAGTCCCCCTCTCATCGGCTCAGCGCGGGGACTTTCCCAGATAGCGCTCCACGATGACCCTCACCCCGTCACGTTTCTTGAGCAGGTAAAGCTCCTTGTCAAACTGCTCGATAAAGGCCTGCTTGTAGGGGAACTCCCCCTTGCGGCTATAGCCGAGAAAACCCTGCTCCTTGCTGAGCACGGGGCCCTGCTTGAGCAGGGACATATCGGTCACCGCAAGTTGCGATCCCTGTATCATTTTGAACAGTTCATAGAGCAGCGAGATACGGTCATTGACGGTGCAGTCGATACGGCCACGCACTATCTTGAGCAGATTTTCCCGATTGCTTTTCACCTCCTCCACATCGATCTGCTTCTCTTTCACTGCCTGCCAGAAGAGATCGCCTCCCACGGTGAAACCGGCATTGATACCGAAGCGAAGACCGCTGTAGTCATCAGGAAACCGTGCCTGTGGGGTATTGGCTGCCACACTGGCGCCGCACATCACTACCAGCTCTTCATCGAGTATCGGCTGGGAGTAGGGCCAGATATAAGGGCGAGCATCGGGCAGATAGTAGGGAGGGAAAATGGCAAACGCACTGCCCCGCTCCACCAGGCTCAGGCCGCGGCGCCAGGGCATGGGCTTGAGCACCACCTCATAGTCACTCATGGCGGCGGTCACTTCACGAATGATATCGGCATAGATCCCCCTGACCTCCTCCCCCTCCTGCCAGGAGTAGGGGGGATAGGCGGCATCAGCTAGGATCTCGACCCGGGTCTTGGCGTGCGCCATCATGCACAACCCCAGCAACAAGCAACACCAGACACGCATAAGCCAGATCCTCCTGAACAAGCCTGCATCAAGCATAGCCATCCGCCGCCCCTTCCTCTGCGGTTGCAGCACCCTCTTTTCCGCTATCTCTACGCCGACGAAAAATGTTAATGAATTATTAAAGCCATCCTTTATGCTGGAGAGCAATTGCTCTGAATGGATGGCCGCTATGGATGTGCAACTGCTTCTGCTCTACCTCTCCCCGGTTTTTCTGGCCTTTGTCGGCTGGGAGATGCTCTACCTGCGCAAACATGGCGCCGCCTTTCCCACTGCCACCTACCAGTGGCGGGATCTGTTCGCCAACGCCGCGCTGGCCCTGATGCATCAGGGAGGCGATGCGCTGGCGGCCATCGCCATCGCTTATCTGTATGACACCCTCTGGGGCTGGCGGCTGTTCGATATCGAGCTCACCTTCGGGAGCGTGCTGCTGCTGTTCCTGCTGCAGGATCTCTGCTACTGGCTGTTCCACTTCACCAGCCACCATGTGCGCTGGCTGTGGGCCTCCCATGTGGTGCATCACAGCTCGGAGCGGCTAAATCTCTCCACCGCCTTTCGCCAGAGCCTGATGTATCCCATCTCCGGCATGTGGCTGTTCTGGATCCCGATGATCGTTATCGGCTTCCCGCCCGAGGCGGTGGTCGCCACCGTGCTGCTCAGCCTGGGCTTCCAGTTCTTCGTCCACACCCAGGTGGTGGGCAAACTCGGCTGGCTTGAGTGGATCTTCAACACCCCCTCCCACCACAGGGTGCACCACGCCAGCAACGCCAAGTACATAGACCGTAACTTCGCCGGGGTGCTGATTATCTGGGATCGGCTGTTTGGCACCTTTGTCGAGGAGGACCCGGCCGAGCCGTGTCGCTTTGGCATCACCAAGCCGATCCACAGCTTCAACCCCCTCACTCTCACCTTCCATGAGTGGCGCGACATGCTGCGCGATGCTCGTGGCCTGCCATGGCGACAAAAGCTCGCGGTGCTGTTTGGCAAACCGGCCGGGCCTGCCAGCCGTTGAGCCTTCGTATCGAATAGCAACTCCCGAATAGCAAGCCTCTGATAACCAATTCCTGATAACAAGAGAGCGCCACAGTGGCGCTCTCTTTTATGGTCAATCACATCTTCGATATCAGAGATGGGCGAACGACCAGACGGCGGGGATCAGGCTCAGCAAGGTCACTCCGGCCAGCCATCGCTCGCGGCCGCTCAGGCGCAGATCCGCCCCCAGCTGACGGCGGCTATAGAGAAACAGCAGCAGACCCGGCCCGTAAAGCAGCAAGGAGAGCAGCAGATACTCCACCCCGGCGGCATAGAGCAGCCAGAAGCCGTAACCGCTCGACACCAGCGCCACCGCCCGCATCAGGCTTCGGCCCTGCCCGTTCTCCCCCTTCCTGCTGAACGAGAGCTTGAGCAGAAACAGGCCGATCAGCAGGTAGGGCACCAGGATCATCGAGGTGGAGATAAGCAGCAGGCTGGTGTAGCCCTTGCCGAGCAACCATACCAGCAGCAGGCATGTCTGCACCGTCAGGCTGGTGAGCCAGAGCGAGGCGATGGGCGTCCCGTTGCGGTTCTGGCGCCGGAAGATGGCGGGAAACGCACCGTGTCGAGCCGCGCTGAACGGCACCTCGGCCGAGAACAGTGTCCAGCTCACGTAGGAGGCTAGCACCGAGACGATGAGGCCGATGCTTATCAGCAGTTTGCCCCAGGATCCGGTCATCTGGGCCATCAGCCCCGCCATCGAGGGGTTGGGTAGCGCCGCCAGTTCGGGCCGACTCAGGATCCCTAGCGCCAGCACCGAGATAAGCACATAGAGCAGCAGCGCCAACACGACCCCAAGCACAGTGGCCGTGCCCACATCCCGCCGGTTTCTGGCGCGGGCCGACAGCACCGCCGCCCCCTCGATGCCGGTGAAGACCCAGAGGGTGATCAGCATGGTATTGCGCACCTGCTCGGAGACCGGCACCGCCAGGGTGCTGCCCTGCTGATCCGCCGCGAAGGTGACCGGGTCAAACCAGTAACAGGCGAACAGGATAAACAGCAGCAGTGGCAGGCTCTTGGCCAGGGTCGCCACCAGATTGAACAGCGCCGCCTGCTGCACACCGCGCGCCACCAGCAGATGCACCGCCCAGAGGCTGCAGGACTCGCCGACAAACGCCGCCAGGGTGTTGCCGTCACCAAACCAGATCTGCTCGGGGGTATCGACAAAGCTGCCCAGCGCCGCAAAGGCGATCACCAGATAGCCCACCACGCCGATGGTGGCGCAGAGCCAGTATCCCCAGGCGGAGAAGAAGCCCACCAGATCGCCAAAACCGGCGCGGGCGTAGCTGTAGATGCCGCCGTCAAGGTCGGGCCTGAGTCGTGACAGATAGAGAAAACTCATGGCGAGCGCCAGGATACCCACCCCCGTTACGCCCCAGCCGATCAGCACGGCACGCGCCCCCGCCACCTCGGCCATGTTCTGGGGCAGGCTGAAAATCCCCGCCCCCACCATGGAACTGAACACCAGCGCGGTGAGGGACCAGAGCCCAATCTTGCTCTCTTTCATGGGTGCTCCTTAGCGCAACCGGCTGCTCAGCGCCTGAATATGCTCGGGGCCGATGCCGCAGCAACCGCCGATCAAGTTCGCGCCAGCAGCACGCCAACGTTCGGCCCAGCCGAGATAATCCAGCGGCCCCAGATCGGCGCGGATCTCGTCCAGCCCGTCGTTGGCGGTCGCCTCTTTGGGTTGCGGTGGGAAGGCGTTGGCATAGGCACCGAGGCGAATGTCAGCACGGCCCACTGCCTGCAACCTGTCAACGGCCACCGTCAACGCGGCCTCAATCACCTCGGGCTGACAGCAGTTGAACAGGATGGCATCGACTCCGGCCGCCACCAGCGCGGTCACCGCATCGGCCACCCGCTCGCCGGAACGCAGTGTCGGCTCGTTGCCCGGCGCCTCATCTTCCAGCGTGAAAGAGACCCAGAACGGCTTGCCATCTTCCGGCAGCAGCGCTTTCAGGGCCAGTGGCTCGGCAATCAGGCTCATGGTCTCGGCCAGCCAGATATCCACATGAGGTGACAGCGCCCGGATAAGCGGCGTGGCCAGCTCGCTCACCCTGTCCGCCTTGAACAGATCGGCACGGTAAGAACCGAAGAGCGGCGGCAGAGAACCCGCCACCTGCACGGTGCCATGCTGATCGTCAGCCACCTCGCGGGCCAGTTGACCAGCCAGCGCAGCCAGCCCCTCCCCGTCGGCAAAGAAGCGCTCATCGCCGATATGAAACGGCACCAGCGCATAGCTGTTGGTGGTGATAACCCTGGCTCCGCTCGCCACATAGGCCTGATGCACCTCGCGCACCGTCTCGGGCGCCTCCATCAAGGCCAGCGCCGACCACTCGGGCTGACGAAACGGCGCCCCCCGCCGTGCCAGCTCGCGCCCCATGCCCCCATCCAGCACCCACAATTCCCTGGTTTCCATCTGTCGTGTCTCTTTGTTATGTGCGTTGTTTATTTGCGTATTTATCTGTTTGTTTTGTTGATCTGCGGTTTCGCGTCGAATCGCTGCAGATCGTCCAGCTTCATCCTGGGAAGCCCTTTCATTATACAGCCATAAAAACATATAGATGTTTAGACGGCCAAAACAAGATAAAACAAAGCACCACGGGCGGCAATCAGTATCAGCAGAAATCAGCATGCGACCGGCAAGGCAAATGCAGAAATGCAAGAGGCCACCCGAAGGTGGCCTCATCACTCTCTTGATCCGCTGGTGGCTTAACGCCCGGCCAGCACTCGCTTGATCTGTTTGACCCAGTCGGAGACCCGACCCTGCTGCGGCAAGCCACGCCAGATCTGTTCCCACTGGGCAGGGCTGAGCGGACGACCGAGGCGACGCTGCACCCCCGCATAGAGGTAGTCATGGGCCGTGGTGGCCGCATGGCTGGAGGTGAGGAATTTGGAGATCGGATCGGTCAACCGCACATCCCGCATGCCGAGCAGCGGATAGTCGTTGTGCACCGCCGCCAGCATGGTCTCGCGCATGGCGGACTCGATGTAGCCACGGGCAAACAGGGCGGTCACCGATTCCAGCGAGCCCTGTTCCGGGCCATGGTACTGCTCGTCAAAGACCGGGCTCGGCTCGGCCATGCCGCTTTGCACCACCGCATCGGGGTCCGGCTGCGGCACGACCACGGCGGGCTTGGGGGCTGCCGGCTTGGCAGCCACGGGGACTTTGCGCGGCGCGCTCTGGCTACAGGCACCCAGTGCCAGGGCGAGCGCGACACAGGCCAGCGCACGGGAATGAGACTGCATCTTCATGACTCTATGTCGCTCCTTTTACGATTCCTGAACTGGCTTTTCGGCCACCACCGGTTCGACCCGGGTAACCAGCAGCTGATCGATCTTGTAACTGTCGATATCCACCACTTCGAACTTGTAACCGGCGTATTTGACCGAGTCGGTGCGCTTGGGGATCTTGCGCAGCATATACATGATGAAGCCGGCAATGGTCTCGTAGTTCTGGTTCTCGGGGAACTCTTCGATATCGAAGGCGCGCATCACGTCGGAGATAGGGGTCACCCCGTCCACCAGCCAGGAGTTCTCGTCGCGCTGGACGATCTGCTCTTCCACTACGTGAGTCGCCCACTCGCCCATTACGGTACTCATCAGGTCGTTCATGGTGACAATCCCCACCACCAGCGCGTACTCGTTCATCACCACGGCAAAGTCGCCACGATGATTCTTGAAGTACTCCATCGCCTCATAGAGGTTGAGGGTGTCGGGGATGATGATGACGTTCTGTACCAGATTGCCACCGATGAGATCGATACTCTGGCCGCTGATGACGCGGATCAGCAGCTCTTTGGCATCGACGAAGCCCTTGATGCTGTCGAGGTTGTGGTCACAGACCAGAAACTTGTTGTGAGGGTGCTCGGCGATCTTCGCCTTGATGCTCTCTTCACTCTCTTGCAGGGTGAAGTAGATCAGGCTCTCGCGGGCCGTCATGGCGGAGGTGACGCCAAGGGACTGCAGCTCGAACACGTTCTCGATGAGCTGATGCTCCTCGCGCTGGATAACCCCCGCTTCGGCACCGGCATCCATCACCGCATAGATATCGTCGGAGGTGATCTCGTCGTTACGCACCGTGGAGACGCGCAGCAGGCGGAACAGGGAGTTGGCCAACCCGTTGAAGACCCACACCAGCGGCATCAGCACGGTGACGAAGAAGAGCATGGGGCGCACCACCACCACGGCAATCTGCTCGGGCATGGTCATGGCCAGACGCTTGGGCATCAGGTCGGCGATCAGGATAAACATGCCGGTGACGAACACGAAGGACGCACCGGAGCTGATCTCGCCAAGCCAGGGGCCCTGGTAGAACTGGGAGACAATCTCCTTGATGGCGGGGTTGAGGGCAGACTCACCCAGGATACCGCCCAGAATGGCGACCGTATTGAGGCCAATCTGCACCACGGTGAAAAAGTTACCCGGCTGGGCCTGCAGGGCCAGCACCTTTTCGGCCTGGCGATTGCCTTCATCCGCCATCACCTGCAACTTGATTTTGCGAGACGCGGCGAGAGAGATCTCGGAGAGGGAGAAAAACACACTGCCGCCTACCAGCAGCATTAAAAAGAACAAACTATCGGCAAAACTCATGATTAACCTATTGCTACACCCGCCTTAGCACAAGACGGCAAACTGGGCCCGGGAGACCGGACCGTGAGTCCATCCGGGACTCACACAGGGGACGTATTCTATCAGAAAACAGCCAGTTGGGGGCTTTATCTTACTCAGACCAGTTATGCAACAAAAAAGGCGCTTCACGCGCCTTTTTATTCACTTCCGGTCAGCCCTTGCCCAGCAGGGAGCCCAGATCGTCCGCCTTGGTGTGGCGCACATCCTTGCCTTTCACGTAGTAGACGATGTACTCGCAGATGTGCTGGCAGCGATCGCCGACCCGCTCGATGGCACGCGCCGCCCACAACACGTTGAGGACCTGGGGGATGGTGCGGGGATCTTCCATCATGTAGGTCATCAGCTCGCGAATGATGGACTCGTACTCACGGTCTACCTTGTCATCTTCCTTGTAGACCGCCAGCGCTGCATCCAGATCCATGCGGGCGAAGGCATCGAGCACATCGTGCAGCATCTTGATGGTGCGACGGCCCATGTTCTCCAGCGACACCAGCGGCGGCTGTGGCTTGTTGGCGTTGTCGGTCAGCATGCGGGCGATCTTGTCGGCCACGTCGCCTATGCGCTCCAGATCGGTGATGGTCTTGATGATGGCCATCACCAGTCGCAGGTCGGAGGCGGTCGGCTGACGCTTGGCGATGATGCGGGTGCACTCCTCGTCGATCGCCACTTCCATGGCGTTGACCTTGTGGTCGTTGGCCACGATCTTGCGCGCCGCGTCGAGATCCTGATCGTGGATCGCCGCGATGGCATCGGTGAGCTGCTGCTCCACCAGACCGCCCATCACCAGCACCTGATTGCGCACGCTCTCTAGCTCGGCATTGAACTGACCGGAGATGTGTTTATTGAGGTTCATATTGTCCATACAAATAATCCTTGATGCTCCGATTATGCCCTAGTCGTGGAACCGACTGCCAATCTGTTTGCTGAGGTTCATCCTCTCCTCTCCTTAGCCGTAACGGCCGGTAATGTAATCTTCGGTCTTCTTCTTGGCCGGGGTGGTGAAGATGGTGTTGGTATCCGAGTACTCGATAAGCTCGCCCATGTACATGAAGGCGGTCTGATCCGAGACCCGCGCAGCCTGCTGCATGTTGTGGGTGACGATCACCACGGTGAACTGGCTCTTGAGCTCGTTGATCAGCTCCTCGATGGTGAGGGTGGAGATGGGGTCGAGCGCCGAGGTCGGTTCATCGAGCAGCAACACTTCCGGCTCGATGGCGATGGCGCGGGCAATCACCAGACGCTGCTGCTGACCACCGGAGAGACCAAAGGCGTTATCGTGCAGACGATCCTTCACCTCATCCCACAGAGCCGCGCCACGCAGGGAGCGCTCGGCCGCTTCATCCAGAGTGCGGCGATCGTTGATCCCCTGCAGGCGCAGACCATAGACCACGTTCTCGTAGATGGACTTGGGGAAGGGGTTCGGGCGCTGGAACACCATGCCCACCTGACGGCGCAGGGCGGAAACATCGACGCTCTTGTCATAGATGTTGTGGCCGTGCAGCTGGATTTCCCCCTCGATGCGGCAGATCTCCACCAGATCGTTCATCCGGTTGATGCAGCGCAGCAGGGTCGATTTACCACAGCCTGACGGGCCGATAAAGGCGGTCACCTGCCCTTTGGGGATCTTCATGTTGACGTTGAACAGCGCCTGCTTGCTGCCGTAGTACAGGTTGAGATCCTTCACCTCCAGCGCTGTCTGCTCCGGGCTCAGGTTGAGCAGGTCCAGCGCGGTGTGCTGGGTAGACGTGGTCGTTACGTTGATCATCTGTTACCTCAAAATCAGTCTGGAGTAGCCGGACTCTTGCCAGCGACCGCCATGATTGCTGCTGACAGATGGCGGCACTCTTTGGTCCGCGCATCTGTTCTCTCGAACTTGTCTCAAGGACGCCGGATTAATGTTCCAGCGACCGGAATTTCTCGCGCAAGTGGTTACGAATGCCGATAGCTGTCAGGTTTAGGCCCACGATCACCGTCACCAGCAGGAAGGAGGTGGCGTAGACCAGCGGGCGGGCCGCCTCGACGTTGGGGCTCTGGAAGCCGACGTCATAGATGTGGAAGCCCAGGTGCATGAACTTGCGCTCCACATGCAGGTACGGGAAGTTGCCATCCATCGGCAACGTTGGAGCAAGCTTCACCACCCCCACCAGCATCAGCGGCGCCACTTCACCGGCGGCACGGGCAATCGCCAGAATAAGGCCGGTCATGATGGCCGGGCTCGCCATCGGCAGCACGATGCGCCACAGGGTCTCGGCCTGGGTGGCGCCCAGTGCCAACGAGCCCTGACGGATGGTGCTCGGGATCCGCGCCAGACCCTCTTCGGTGGAGACGATCACCACCGGCAGGGTCAGGATGGCCAGGGTCAGCGCCGACCAGATCACGCCGGGTGAGCCAAAGGTCGGGCTCGGCAGCGCTTCGGGGTAGAACAGCTGATCCAGCGAACCACCGAGCGTGTAGACGAAGAAGCCCAGACCAAACACGCCGTAAACGATAGAGGGCACACCCGCCAGGTTGATCACCGCGATGCGGATGATCTTGGTCAGGCTGTTCTTGCCCGCGTATTCGTGCAGGTAGACTGCCGCCACCACCCCCAGCGGGGTCACGATGATCGCCATCAGGAACACCATGAAGACGGTGCCGAAGATTGCCGGGAACACCCCGCCCTCGGTGTTGGCTTCACGGGGATCGTCAGAGACGAACTTGCCGATCTGGTGGAACCAGTGGCCCAGCTTGGCTGGCAGGCTCATGTCGTTGGGCCATACCACATCCAGCACCTTGGACATCGGCATGGTCACCAGCTCGCCGCGCATGTCCTTGACCGTGATGCTGTCTCTGTCCGCCTGGGCACGCAGGGAGAACAGCTCTTTTTCCAGCACCTGATAACGATCGTTGAGGGCCTGACGCTCGCTGGCCAGTTCGGCTTTGAGCTGATCGGTCAGCTTGTCATCCAGCTCGGCCTTGCGCTCTTTCAGGCGGAGCCGCTCCAGTTGATAGTTGATGCTGCCGATGTCCCCTTTTTGCAGATCGTTGGCCTGTTCTGAAAGGGCATTGGCTCGCGCCAGCACCCGCTGCAGGGCAGGATGCAGATCCGAGGTGAGCTCGCGGCCATCCTCTTTAACCCCGACGATATAGCCGTAGAAGTTGCCGTTGGTGGCACGCTCAACCATGGCCAGCTCGGCTGGCTGGCTCTGGGACTTGATGTCCGTCTCCAGCACCCAGCGAAAATCGAGGTCAACGAACTCGCGGTTGCCGGTCTTGACCAGATAGCGGGTCAGCAGCTCACGCTCTTCCCCTTCCAGCAGCAGACCTGCGGCGCGCAGTCGCTCCACCGGCACCAGCTCGCGATCGTTGATCTCGCCGATCAGCACGCTCTTGTTGCCGCTGGCGTCTTCCAGCTGCCACTCATAGATGGGGTGCGGCCAGAAGTAGACCAGACCACGCCAGCCGATCAGCAGCAGCAGACCCAGTACCGCCACCAGACTCAGGCTGACGGCACCGCCGGTCATCCAGATCCAGGGGGCCCCTGATTTAAACCACTTACCCATTGTCGATTCCTTGTCCATTACAGAGTCGCCCCTTACATCGAGCTGTATTTTTCACGCAACCGCTGACGGACAAACTCGGCCAGGGTGTTGAACAAAAAGGTGAACACAAACAGGACGAAGGCCGCGAGGAACAGTACCCGATAGTGGGAACTGCCCACTTCCGATTCCGGCATCTCCACCGCGATGTTGGCGGCGAGGGTACGCAGCCCCTGGAACATGGAGAAGTCCATGATGGGGGTGTTGCCGGTGGCCATCAGTACTATCATGGTCTCACCCACGGCGCGGCCAAGGCCCATCATCACCGCCGAGAAGATGCCCGGGCTGGCGGTGAGGATCACCACCCGGCTCAGGGTCTGCCACGGGGTGGCCCCCAGCGCCAGCGAGCCCTGGGTCAGGTGCTTGGGCACCGAGAAGACCGCATCTTCGGCGATGGAGAAGATGGTGGGGATGACCGCAAAGCCCATGGCGATACCGACCACCAGCGAGTTGCGCTGGTCAAACTTGATGCCCATTTCGTGAGTCAGCCAGATGCGCGAATCGCCGTGCATAAAGGCATTCTCGATGAGCGGGCTCAGGGCGAAGGCACCCCAGCCAATCAGCAGCAGCACCGGGATCAGCAGGATGGCGTGCCACCCCTCCGGCAGCCAGGACTTGCCGCGCTCCGGCAGATAGTTCCAGATCAGCGCAGTCAGCAGCATCCCCATCGGCAGCAGCACCAGCAGCAGGATCACCCCGGGCAGCGCACCCTCGATGATGGGTGCCAGCCACAGACCCGCCAGGAAACCGAGGATAACGGTCGGCAGCGCCGCCATGATCTCGACCGTCGGCTTGACGTATTTGCGCAGCCCCGCCGACATGAAGTAGGCGGTATAGATGGCACCGGCCACGCCGAGCGGCACCGCAAACACCATGGCGTAGAAGGAGGCTTTCAGCGTACCGAATACCAGCGGCACCAGACTCAGCTTGGCTTCAAAGTCGTTGCTGGCGGAGGTGGATTGCCAGACATACTGAGGCTCCGGATACCCTTCGTACCACACCTGTTGCCACAGGGCAGACCAGGTCACTTCGGGGTGTTCGTTCTCCACCGAGAAGAGCTTGAAGGTGTTCCCTTGCTGCATCAGCAACAGGTTGTGACGGGGGGAGATGGCCAGGGCAGAGAGTTCGCCCCCTTCCACCGTCTCGGTCAGCAGCTTGGTCTCGCCGGTGGCGTGGAAGAAGCTGATGATGCCGTGCTTGTCGGCACTGATGAAGCCTTTGCGAAAGTGCTCGGGAGTCAGCAGATCCACCGCGCCATCGCCCTTGAAGTCACGGATCTGGGTGAACTGGCGTTTGCCATCTTTTGCCACTTCGAACCACTGGGAAATCACGCCGTTGTCATTGCCGACCAGCAGCGAAGAGGCGCCGGAGAGCAGCTGAACCCGGGTCACGTTGGCGTTGGAGGCATTGATCTCCAGCACGTTGCGCAGGGAGATGTCGCTCAGGTTGTGAATGTCATAGACGGAGAGGCGATTGCCCTCGCGCACGAACAGGATCCGCAGATTGGGGGTCAGCAACATCTGATCCACATGGCGCGGCAGAGAGGGAATAGTGTAGTTTTCACTGCTCCACTCAATCTCGCCGGAGAGGAAGTTCTCCTCACCGCTCATCACCGTCATCACGCCACGACCATCTTCGGTCACGGCGGCCGTCGCCATCTTGTCCTTGGTGGCTTCGAACACCATCAGCTGCAGCGCCTTCCCTTGCGGGTCGATCACCACCGGCTCTTCGCCGAAGGGATATTGCAGGCTGGGTTCAATCACCCGCACATCGTTGGGATAGGAGACCTTGAACGCTGGCTGGACCACCTGCGCCTTGCCATCGGCAAAGCCGTAGGCGATCAGCCGCTGGCCCGGTGCCGGGGTCGCCACTGTGGTGATGTCACCGGCAACCTGGGCCTGACCCAGTGACTGGCCGACCTTGATCTTGTCATCTCCCTGCACCGCAAAGAAGTTGACCTGCCCTTTATCGCTGAAGCGATAGCCGATCTCGTTCTGCTCTTCCACGCCGAGCCAGGCGGTCTTCCCTGCGGCGGGCAGGGTAAACGATGCGGTCGGCTCCATGGAGGCGCCATTGAAGATGGGTTTCACCACATAGAGCAGATAAAAGAAGATAAGCAACAGTGCCACCAGTACCAGGGCTCCGCCTGTGGTGACGCCATATTTGGCCAATTTATCCTTGATCCGGCGTTTTCTACTGCCCGCCATGACCAGGTTTAACGATTCCGATGACATGCAAGACCTCAATGTAAGCTAGGCTTCGCGGCATTATATGGCGGTTGCATGACAGTTTTGTTACATCGGAACCGCTTTAACAGCGGTTGTTAGCGGAAAAAAACGCGGGGATTATGTCGAAGGAAAGCGATCGCAATAGATTGTTTATAAAGAGATATTTATGAAGGCAATCAGCAAGGGCAGTCTGCGCTGCCCCCGATTGATTCAGGAAAGGGTATCGTTTGATTGTTGCAGCGCCTGTTTGGCTACCTTTTTCTCGGCACGGCGGCGCTTGAAGAAGGCTGACAACTGGGCCGAGCAGGCATCAGCCAGCACGCCGCCGGTCAGCTCAACCCTGTGATTGTGGCGCGGGTCCTGCAAGATCTCGAACACCGACCCCGCGGCACCGGTCTTGAGATCCCGTGCGCCATAAACCACCCGCTTGACCCGGCTATGGATCAGCGCTCCGGCACACATGCAGCAGGGCTCCAGCGTCACATAAAGAGTGGTGTCGAGCAGGCGGTAATTCGCCAGCTGCTTGCCCGCCGCCCGGATTGCCATCACCTCGGCATGGGCACAGGCATCGTGTTCGCTGATGGAGCGGTTCCACCCCTCGCCCACCACCTGACCATCCAGCACCAGTACGGCACCGACCGGGATCTCGCCAATCCCTTCGGCCCGGGCGGCCAATGCCATAGCATGGCGCATCCACTGTTCGTCCTGCTCGGTTTGACTCGGAGCCCGACTCTGTGTCTCTGGGACCTCTGATGGTTTCACGCCCATCCCCTCTTTATATTGTTCAATTGTGCTGTTTGCATTCCCGCTATCCACACCTGTCAGATAATTCCATAGATAGCAGGCATGATAGCTCGCGGTGACAGGGCGGCGATTATGCCAAATCTGCACGTCAGACCCAAGCCGCATCCTGGCTGAGCAATAAAGAAGCAATCAGCATCTCTATGATAAAAAAGGAGTTGCACCCGTTTGGCCATGCTATTAGACTTCATCCCCGTCAGCCGAGTTCTGACTCCGTCGGTGTGTAGCGCAGCCAGGTAGCGCATCTGCATGGGGTGTAGAGGGTCGGAGGTTCGAATCCTCTCACACCGACCATTTTCCCCGAGAATAGCCCAGTCAAACGACTGGGCTATTTTTTTGCCTCCGATTTATCCTCCTGACGCGGCCTGCCCATCAAGCGCAAAAAACACTCAGAACCACTTGAATCTTTCTTCCGAACTCTTTAAGATGCGCAACTTTCCGCCGGTAGACAAAACAGGGAGGTGGAAACACCAGTGAAGGGATCACTGTCCGGCTTGCGTTCAACACAGGACCAGGCATGCACCAGACCACAGATCTCACACCCGCCAATGCGCTTTATTCCGTTCCTCACGACACCCCTTGCCATACCGAAAACGAAGATGAACAGGTCGTCCAGCTCGATGTGATCGATCTTGCCGAACCGGATGATGACTATTGAGCCCGGCCAGATGGCCGCTCAATCCCCGGCGCATCGCCTGTTCAACGCCCTCCGTTTCCCGCCCTTGGCGAGAAATCAGCAAAAAACGACAAACTGCTAATTCCATCGAGGATGGCAGTATTATTGACTGAAGCTTCTCCCCCCTCCCTCCCCGGCATTTCCCCCGGCAACTGATACAAACCTACGTTATTGCGCTTCACTTTCCATCGCTGCAGCCGCTGGTGCCAACAGAACCCACATCACCACCTCGAGTTTAAAACGTGCGTTCACCAAACAGCCCTAGCAATAGCAAAACCTTCATTGCCTTATTCAAACGCACTTTATACGGCTGTTTTGGCAAAGCCTGGAGTTAGGTCGGGATTTGTTTTTGCATTTGTAATTTTATTACGTAATAAGTTACGAAACGAGAGGCCAGGTAACAGCCCAAATTAGCCGTTGTCCGATGGGAAAAAGCAGGAGCATAACCATCTGCGTAGAGCTTTTATACCAATCCAATAAAACAATAAAAAACATAAACTTAACTATGTAGTGGAAACAGCTGTTTAAAAAAAACTGTTGACGTAATCAACAATATTTCGCACCTTATCAATCGTGTTATCCCGCTGTTACGGGAAGTTTGCAAGAACAGGGATTCGACTTTAGTCGTAGTTAGTTAGTTCAAAATGTAATTCTCAAAGGAGTGAACCTTATGTCGGCACCGGCTCAGACCCACTGCAGCGCCCGCCTTCGCATCCAGGGCGAGATGCTGCCCGAATACGCGCAAATTCTGACGCCGGACGCGGTGGCTCTGGTCTCCGAACTGGTGGAACGTTTTGCTCCCCAAAGAGGGGAATTGCTGAAACAACGTGTGGCACGTCAGGCTCGTATCGATGGCGGCGAGCTGCCGGACTTCCTGCCGGAAACCGCCCACATCCGTGAAGGTGACTGGACCATTCGCGGCATTCCCGCCGACCTGCAAGACCGCCGTGTGGAGATCACCGGCCCGGTCGAGCGCAAGATGGTGATCAACGCCCTCAACGCCAATGTCAAAGTGTTCATGGCGGACTTCGAGGACTCACTGGCCCCCGCCTGGAATAAAGTGATCGAGGGTCAAATCAACCTGCGCGATGCGGTCAACGGCACCGTCTCTTACACCAGTCCGGAAGGCAAGGCTTATACCCTGAACCCCAATCCGGCCGTCCTCATCTGCCGGGTCCGTGGTCTGCACCTGCCGGAAAAACATGTCACCTTCGATGGCGAGCCGATCCCCGGTGGTCTGTTCGATTTTGCCCTCTATTTCCTGCACAACTATCAGGCGCTGCTGGCCAAAGGCTCGGGCCCCTACTTCTACGTGCCTAAATTGCAGAGCAATCTGGAAGGGCGCTGGTGGAGCGAGGTATTCGCCTGGACCGAGGACAAGTTCGGCCTGCCCCGCGGCACCATCAAGGCCACCGTGTTGATCGAAACCCTGCCAGCAGTGTTCGAGATGGATGAGCTGCTCTATCAGATGAAGGATCACATCGTCGCCCTCAACTGCGGCCGCTGGGACTACATCTTCAGCTACATCAAGACCTTGAAGAACCATCCGGATCGGGTACTGCCTGATCGTCAGGTGGTGACCATGGACAAACCATTCCTCTCCGCCTACTCGCGGCTGCTGATCAAGACCTGTCACAAGCGCGGCGCGCTGGCGATGGGGGGCATGGCCGCCTTTATTCCGGCCAAGGATGCCGCCATCAACGAGCAGGTGTTTGCCAAGGTCAAAGCCGACAAGGAGCGCGAAGCCAACAACGGCCACGATGGTACCTGGGTCGCCCACCCCGGCCTCGCCGATACCGCCATGGCGGTGTTCAACGCCACCATAGCGGCTGGCGCCAAGAACCAGATCGGCGTGCTGCGCGAGCAGGATGCCCCCATCACCGCCGCTGACCTGCTGGCCCCCTGTGAGGGCGAGCGCACCGAGGCGGGGATGCGCACCAATATCCGGGTCGCCCTGCAATATCTCGAGGCCTGGATCAACGGTAACGGCTGCGTGCCCATCTACGGTCTGATGGAAGATGCCGCCACCGCCGAGATCTCCCGCACCTCGATCTGGCAGTGGATCCGCCACGGCAAGAGCCTGTCGAACGGCAAAGTGGTGACCAAGGAGCTGTTCCGCCAGATGCTGGCCGAAGAGCAGGACGTGGTCAAAGCCGAGGTAGGTACCGAACGCTGGCAGGCTGGACGCTTTGCCGAGGCGAGCGAACTGATGGAAGAGATCACCTGCGCCGATACTCTGATCGATTTTCTGACGCTGCCCGGTTACGAGCGGCTCTGAACTCCGGGCCTCCCCAGCGGAGCCCGCCAATAACAAGTCAATGGAAACGTGAAATCAATGAAAGAGGGAACTGATATGGCACTGACCCGTGAGCAACAGATCCAGGCTATCGAGAAAGACTGGGCGGAAAACCCCCGCTGGAAAGGGATCAAGCGCGGCTACAGCGCCGAAGATGTGGTGAACCTGCGCGGCAGCTTGCAGCCGGTGCACACCCTGGCCCAACGCGGCGCCGACAAGCTGTGGGAACTGATCCACGGCGACGCCAAAAAAGGCTACGTCAACTGCCTCGGCGCCCTGACAGGTGGTCAGGCAGTGCAACAAGCCAAGGCGGGGATCGAAGCGATTTATCTCTCCGGCTGGCAAGTGGCGGCGGACAACAACTTGTCCTCCACCATGTATCCGGATCAGTCCCTCTACCCGGCCAACTCGGTGCCGTCCGTGGTGGAGCGCATCAACAACTCCTTCGCCCGTGCCGACCAAATCCAGTGGGCCAACAAGGTTGGGCCGCAGGACGAAGGCTTTATCGACTACTTCCTGCCGATCGTGGCCGATGCGGAAGCCGGTTTCGGTGGCGTGCTGAACGCCTTTGAACTGATGAAGGGGATGATTGAAGCGGGTGCTGCTGGCGTGCACTTCGAAGATCAGCTCGCTTCCGTCAAGAAGTGCGGCCATATGGGTGGCAAGGTGCTGGTACCAACTCAGGAAGCGGTGCAGAAGCTGGTTGCAGCCCGTCTGGCGGCCGATGTGTGCGGCACCACCACGCTGGTGATCGCCCGTACCGACGCCAACGCCGCTGACCTGTTGACCACCGACGCCGACCCGTACGATTCAGACTTCCTGACTGGCGAGCGTACTGCCGAAGGGTTCTACAAGGTACGTGCCGGTATCGATCAGGCCATCGCTCGCGGTCTGGCTTACGCCCCCTACGCCGACATGGTGTGGTGCGAAACCGCCAAACCGGATCTGGACGAAGCGCGTAAATTTGCCGAAGCGATCAAGGCCAAGTTCCCGGATCGCATCCTGGCCTACAACTGCTCCCCGAGCTTCAACTGGAAGAAGAATCTGGACGATGCCACCATCGCCCGCTTCCAGCAAGCGCTCTCCGACATGGGTTACAAGTACCAGTTCATTACCCTAGCGGGTATCCACAACATGTGGTTCCACATGTACGAACTGGCCTACCAGTACGCCCGTGGCGAAGGGATGAAGCACTACGTCGAGATGGTGCAGGAGCCGGAATTTGCCGCCGCCAGCCGTGGCTATACCTTCGTGGCACACCAGCAGGAGGTCGGTACCGGCTACTTCGACAAGGTGACTACCGTCATTCAGGGTGGCCAATCCTCGGTCACCGCGCTGACCGGCTCCACCGAAGAAGATCAGTTCCACTGATAGGCAGAACTCTTTGAGAGAGTCCTTGAGATAGCAAAACCCCGGCTTGATGCCGGGGTTTCTTTTTGAAAGGCCCTTCTCCCGAAGGGAGAAGGAACAAAGCTATAGAACCGGTTCACGGTCTGTGACGAGAGGTCGTCAGCGAGGTGAAGAGCAGCGCAGGAACCGGAGTGTATATGGATACATGAGCCCCTTGCTTTCACATAAGCGAGCAGCACATGAGCCTTGCTCACGGCCTCGCAGTAAGAATGTGGCCAGGTTCTCAGAGCTCGAGGATCTCTTTGACAAAGGGAATGGTCAACTTGCGCTTGGCGCGAAATGAGGCGTTGTCGAGCTGATTGAGGGTGGTGAGCAGGGTGCGCATATCGCGGGAGAGTCGGTTGAGCAGGAAGCGGCCCACATCGATGGGCAATTTGAAGCCCCGCAGCTCGGCACGCAGCTGCAGGGCACTGAGCTTGCCTTCATCATCCAGCTCTTCGAGATGGAAACTGACACCCCAGTCGAGGCGCGAAGCGAGATCCGGCAGTTGCAGCCCCAGTTTGCGCGGTGCGCTGCAGCCGGTGACCACCAGCGTCCCCTCGCCCTTCTCCTGCCAGCGGTTGTAGAAGTCGAACAGTGCCCGTTCCCACACGGCATTGCCGGCGATCGCCTCGAGGCTGTCGAGACAGACCAGCGGCAGGCTTTCTAGGGCATCGAGCATGCTGGGATCGAGCTGTTCAAACTGATCGAGGGAGAGATAGGCCGCCGCCGCATCGCGGGCGTTGACCTCGGCACAGGTGGCGTGGAGCAGATGAGAGCGTCCGGATCCCTTGGCTCCCCAGAAATAGAGGAAAGGCGATCCCTGACCGATGGCCGCGTTCTTGAGGGCGGTGATCAGATGAGCATTGGTGCCGGGATAAAAACTGACGAAGGTTTCATCATCCGGTAGTTGTACGGCTAAAGACAGTTGGGCCGGTTGCTTCACTCGTTGGGCTTTGACTGTGACATTTGTGGCTAAGTGTATCATCGCAAAGGCAGATAGAGAACCGCCCGGACCAGCCGGGCGGTCTACAAAAGCCTTATAAAATCAGGGCTGCGACCATTGGTAACGCAAACCGCTGCCATTATCGTCAACCTTGTGCAGACGACTCTCGAGCTGCAACGCCCGCACCAGCTCGGCCTGCTCCCCTTGCAGGGTAAAGTTGAAGGTGACCTGATCCCCCTCCAGCTTGCCGATCGCCACCTTGCTGACGTTGGCCATCCCCTGCAGCATCTTCTGCACGGCGATCATGCTGTCCACTTCGGAGAGGCCATCCACCACTAGGGTCTGGCTGGTTGCCGGACCCGAGATGCGGGCACCGTAGTTTTTCACCAGCCAGGCTGCCAGGGTATCGGCAAACCCTTGCGCCACTTCAGCCTGAGTGCCACTGCTGTTGCCACGGGTCAGCTCGGTCACTTCACCGGCCGCCTTGGGGCCGTAGAGTCCCCAGTCGATGCTCCACTTGTCACCTTCCGGCGTCAGCTTGCCCAGCACCACCATCTCGGCGCCATAGCGCTGGCTCGCCTGCAAAATCGGATCGGCAAACCGGCCCCAGACATCGGTAGCACTGACCGCCATGTTGTCGTCGAGATCCATCAGCGGGATGCTGATGGGCAGCCCCAGCGTCTGGGCCTGATCGCGCAAGGCTTGCGCCCAGCCATCGCTGGATTGATCCGCCAGCAGGCGACGCTCACCTTGATCCATCACCAGCCAGATGGCCATCTGGGGACGAGCCGGGCCAAGCAGGGCAAACTGGCTCTCGGAGACCAGGCTGTTGACCTTGTCACTCTTGAACTCGGCTTTCAGATACTTGACCGAGTCCTGATCCTGATAGCCATAGCTTTTGACATAGTCGGCCGGGGCCGCCAGCGCCTTGACTACCACCGGCTGGGTGAGGATGTCGCGCTTGCCGGTCACCTTGATCAGCACCTGACCGAGTGCCTGCCCTTGAGCGGCCACCATGTCACCACTGGTCGGTGCCTTGCCCTGATAAAGGTCGGCCACCTGAGCGGCCGAAGCCATGAATGACAAGCCGCAGCAGAGGGCGGTCACAACACGTTTGAACATGAACAGAGTCTCGAAATGGGAGAGTGTGCTTATGGTAGCGGCAAGGCGCATCCTGCGGCAAGGCTGGCACAAGCGGCCACAAACAGCAGAGCCGGCGATGCGCCGGCTCCGATCACCCCTTCCACATGGGAAGCAGGTTAAAGCATTAAGTTACTTGGTACCGAAGATCTTGTCACCTGCATCGCCCAGACCCGGCACGATGTAGCCTTTCTCGTTCAGCCCCTGGTCGACAGAAGCGCAGTAGAGCTCTACGTCAGGGTGAGCGGCTTCCAGCGCCTTGATCCCTTCCGGCGCGGCAACCAGTACCAGCACCTTGATGGATTGGCAGCCTTTCTTCTTCAGCAGATCGATGGTGGCGATCATGGAGCCGCCGGTGGCCAGCATCGGATCGATGACCAGCGCCAGACGCTCTTCGATGTTGCTGACGATCTTCTCGAAATAGGGAACCGGTTGCAGGGTCTCTTCATCGCGGTAGATACCGACCACGCTGACGCGGGCGCTCGGCATGTGCTCCAGCACGCCATCCATCATGCCAAGGCCGGCACGCAGGATAGGTACGACGGTTACCTTCTTGCCCTTGATCTGGTCAACTTCTACTGGCCCATTCCAGCCATCGATGGTAACCTTCTCGGTTTCGAAGTCAGAGGTCGCTTCATAGGTCAACAAACTGCCCACTTCTTTGGCCAGTTCACGGAAACGCTTGGTGCTGATATCGCCTTCACGCATCAGACCGATCTTGTGTTTGACCAGGGGGTGTTTGACTTCAACGACTTTCATTATTATCTCCTCTAACCTGCCGCAAAAAAATCGCGGAATCATACAACAAAAGCCGCCGCTTGTAGAGCATTTCCGCGCAAAAACGCGCAAACGATTTCCTTTCTGGTTTTTCACCGCCACTGTTAGAATACGCCCCGAATTTTACCCTCCACTTCTTTACATGACGGGGAATACGCGTGACTGACAAAACCTCACTGAGCTACAAGGATGCTGGCGTAGATATCGATGCCGGCAATGCACTGGTTGAACGTATCAAGGGCGTGTCAAAGCGCACTCGTCGTCCTGAAGTCCTTGGTGGTCTTGGCGGCTTTGGGGCCTTGTGTCAAATCCCTGCGGGCTACAAGGAGCCGGTACTGGTCTCCGGTACCGATGGTGTGGGCACCAAGCTGCGGCTGGCCATCGACCTGAAGAAGCACGACACCGTGGGTATCGATCTGGTGGCCATGTGTGTCAACGATCTGATCGTACAGGGCGCCGAGCCGCTGTTCTTCCTCGACTACTATGCCACTGGCAAGCTGGACGTCGATACCGCGGCCGCCGTGGTCACCGGGATCGGTGCCGGTTGCGAGCAGTCAGGCTGTGCCCTGGTCGGCGGCGAGACCGCCGAGATGCCGGGTATGTATGAAGGGGAAGACTACGACATCGCCGGTTTCTGCGTCGGTGTGGTAGAGAAGAGCGAAATTATCGACGGCAGCAAGGTCGGTGAAGGGGATGCATTGATCGCGCTGGCCGCCAGCGGCCCCCACTCCAACGGCTTCTCGCTGGTGCGCAAGATCCTGGAAGTCTCCAAGGCCGACGTACATCAGCCGCTGGGTGACACCACTCTGGCCAACGCCCTGCTGGAGCCGACCCGCATCTACGTCAAGCCGGTACTCAAGCTGATCAAAGAGTGCGAGATCCACGCCCTCTCCCACATCACCGGCGGCGGCTTCTGGGAGAACATCCCCCGCGTCCTGCCCGCCAACACCCAAGCAGTGATCGATGAGCAGAGCTGGCAGTGGCCGGCAGTGTTCAGCTGGCTGCAGCAGGCTGGCAACGTCACCCGTCACGAGATGTATCGCACCTTCAACTGCGGTGTCGGCATGATCATCGCCCTGCCCGCCAACCAGCTGGAGAAGGCGCTGACCCTGCTCAAGGCACAAGGCGAGAACGCATGGCACATCGGTCATATCGCCAAGGCAGCCGACGGTGAGGAGCAGGTCGTCATCAAATGATGCGGATCCTCGTCCTAATCTCCGGCAGCGGCAGTAACCTGCAGGCGATCCTCGACCACTGCGCCAGCGGCAAGATTGCCGGTGAAGTGGTCGGCGTCATCAGCAACAAGGCCGATGCCTATGGTCTGGTTCGCGCCAAAGAGGCGGGGGTGGCGACCTCCATTCTGGCCCAGCAGCAGTTTGCCAGCCGGGAGGAGTATGACGCAGCCCTGCTGGCGCTGATGGCAGACTATCAGCCGGATCTGGTGGTGCTGGCCGGATTTATGCGGATATTGAGCGGCGATCTGGTGCGCCACTTCGCCGGGCGGATGATCAATATCCACCCCTCCTTGCTGCCCAAGTATCAGGGCTTGCACACTCACCAGCGTGCTATCGATGATGGGGAGCGTGAGCACGGTGCCAGCGTCCACTTCGTCACCGAAGAGCTGGACGGTGGCCCGGTGATCTTGCAGGCTCGCGTGCCCATCTTCGAAGGGGATGATGCTGATGAGGTAGCGGCACGGGTACAGGCGCAGGAGCACAGCATCTATCCGCTGGTGGTACGCTGGTTCTGCGAAGGCCGGCTGCAGATGGTTGATGGTGCCGTGCAACTCGATGGAGCCCTGCTGGGCCCCGCCGGTTACGCCTGCGAGTAACCGCTAACGACTGCATGTCAGATACAACAAGGGAGGCTTAGGCCTCCCTTGTCATTTCTACCTATCTGCACGATGGCAGCGGTCAGATCCGATTACGTTACGCGGCCAAGCGACCCTAGACCGGATTGTCGATATCGATAAAGGTCACCTCCAGCCCGTGCACTGTCGCCAGCCACTCTCCCAGCGCCTTGATGCCATAACGCTCGGTGGCGTGGTGGCCGGCGGCGTAGAAGTGCATCCCCATCTCGCGGGCGGTGTGAATGGTCTGCTCGGAGGCTTCACCGGAGATAAAGGCATCGATGCCCTGCTCCGCCGCCAGATTGATGTAGCTCTGACCGCCGCCGGTGCACCAGGCCACGGAACGGATAAGCTCGGGGCCGGTATCGCCGCAGTGCAGCGGCTCGCGGCCAAGGCGCTCGGCAATCAGCTTGGCAAAGTCGGCTCCGCTCATCGGCTGCTCCAGCTTGCCCACCATGGCGACACTCTTGCTGTTCCACGGCTCCAGACCACGGCGAACCTTGATATCCAGCAGCTTGGCAAGCTGGGCGTTGTTGCCCACCTCGGGGTGAACATCCAGCGGCAAATGATAGGCAAACAGGTTGATATCGTGAGTCAGCAGGGTCTTGAGACGACGCTGCTTCATGCCGGTGATCTGGGCCGGTTCACCGCTCCAGAAGTAGCCGTGATGGACCAGGATGGCATCGGCTTCGGCAGCCACCGCCGCGTCGATCAGCGCCTGACTGGCGGTGACACCGGTCACAACCTTGCGAATACGCTCGCGCCCCTCCACTTGCAAGCCGTTGGGGCAGTAATCCTTGATGGCATGCGGTTCGAGCAGATGGTTCAGTACGGTTTCGAGTTTTCGATGAGAGATCATAGGGGTCCCTTATTAAGGCTCGGTCCCCTGCTTTACCAATAAAAACAGGGCCCAGGCTCAAAGCGCCAAGGGCCCCATGATAATCGAGCCGGGCCGTCAAGACCATGACAGCCCCCACACAGTGCGGTTTCCCTCCCGGCCTCAGGCTGGCAGGTCGATCCCCGCCTCCCGCATCTGAGCCAGCTTGTAGCGCAGGGTACGCGGACTGATGCCGAGCCGGTCGGCCACCGCCTTGCGGCTGCCGTTACAATCTTGCAGGGTATCGAGGATAATCTGATGCTCCTGCTGCTTGAGCTCACTGCCGAGCCGGTCGCCGCCATAGCTGCGATCCACGCTGACAAACTCCATCTCCTGCTCGTCCAGCTCCTCCAGAATGAGGTGATCACAGTCAATGACCCCGTCGGGGCTTAGGATCAGGGCGCGCTGTACCACGTTGTCCAGCTCCCGCACGTTGCCGGGCCAGGGATGAGCCAGCAGCCGCTCCCGCGAGGCGTCCGTCAACTGTGGTGTCGGCAACCCTTGCTGACTGGCATGAAGCGCCAGCAAGTGTTCCGCCAGCGGCAGAATGTCGCCAGGCCGCTCGCACAGGGCTGACCAGCGCAGCGGGAATACATTGAGGCGATAGTAGAGATCTTCGCGGAACAGGCCATCCTGCACCGCTTTTTTCAAATCCCGGTTGCTGGTGGCGATCACCCGCACATCCAGCGGGATCATCTTGCGACTGCCGAGCCGCTCCACCTCTTTCTCCTGCAACACCCGCAGCAATTTGGCTTGCAACCCCTGATCCATCTCGGTGATCTCGTCAAGCAGCAGGGTGCCCCCCTGCGCCTGCTCGAACTTGCCCGGGCACCCCTGCACCGCACCGGTGAAAGCCCCCTTCTCGTAGCCAAACAGGGTCGCCTCCAGCATGTTTTCCGGAATGGCGGCACAGTTGATGGCGACGAAAGGCTGCTCGGCGCGGCTGGAGTTGTCGTGAATGTAACGGGCCAGCACCTCTTTACCGGTCCCGCTCGGGCCGGTCACCATCACGGTCGCTTCGCTTCTGGCCACCCGGGTCGCCAGCTGGAACAGCTCGGCGGTTTTGGGATCCCCGTAGACCACGGCGCGCTTCTCCACCTTCTGGGCGGGCACGTAGCGGCTAACCTGATTGAGCAGCACCTCCGGCGAGAACGGCTTGGCCAGATAGTCGATGGCCCCTTCGCGCATGGCGCGCACCGCGCCGTCGATGTTGGCGTAGGCGGTCATCAGCAGCACTGGTATCTGCGGATATTGCTGGCGGATGGTGGCCAGCAGGGTGAGACCGTCCATCCCCCCCATCTGGATATCGGAGATCACCATGTCAAACGGCTGACGGGAGAGGGCCAGCAGAGCCCGCTCGCCGCTGTCCGCTTCACGGCACTCATAACCGCCGAGCAAAAGGGTATCCACCAGCGCTTCGCGCAGGCCGTTGTCATCTTCAACTACCAGTATTCTGGCCTGTGTCATGCTACACCTCCAAGCTGCACCGGTTGCTGATGCAGGGGGAACGACAGAGTAAAGCAGGTGCCCTCACCGGGAACCGAGGCCACACCGACCTCCCCCTGATGGGCACGCACTACAGATTGCACCACCGCTAGCCCCAGGCCAGTGCCCTGGGCGCGAGTGGTAAAGAAGGGTTCGAATACCTGACCAAGCTGATGGGAAGGGATCCCCTTGCCATTATCGATGACCCGCATCTCCACCCGGGCACCACTGCGCACCGCGCTGACCAGCAGCGAGGTGGCTCCGGCCTGCTGGGCATTGGCAATCAGGTTGTTGATGGCACCCGCCAGCGCACTGCTGTTAGCCAGCAGACAGAGATCGGGCTCCGGCGCCTCCATGTGCAGCTCGCAGCCCTGCTGCTGGCAGAAGGCCTCGGCACCAGCCTGCACTTCGGCCAGCAGCCCTTGTACCGAGATGGGGGTGACCACCTGATTGTCACCGTTGCGGGCAAACAGCAGGATGTCGTTGATCTGCTTCTCCAGATCCTGCAAACGGGCCATCAGCTTTTGCTGAAACTGAGTGCGGGATTCCGGTTTGAGGGTACGGTTGGCCAGATTGGCGGCATAGAGCATGGCGGCGGAGAGCGGAGTGCGGATCTGGTGGGCGAGCGAGGCCGCCATATTGCCGAGCGCCGACAGCCGCTTCATATGGTTGATGCGGTCTTGCAGTTTACGGGTTTCGGTCAGGTCGTTGATAAAGACCAGCTGGCCGGGTTGATCCGGCAGCGGCTGGGTCGAGAGCTGGACCCGGCGCCCGTCGCGCAGGGAGATTTCGTGGCCATCATCCTCGCGCGGCTCAAAGCAGCGGGCAATGATGTAGCGCCAGAGCTCCCCTTCCAGTGGCTCCCCCAGCAGGGAGATAGCCGCCGGATTCGCGCGGGTGACCACCCCTGCCCCGTCAAGCAGCAACACCCCGGTGGGGAGCGCCTTGAAGATGGCATAGAGCTGGCTCACTTCGTGGGACTGGAGTGGCATGTCCTGCTGCTGGATTGTCATAAACCTGACCTCAAACTGGCTATTGGGTCAGGTTATTCAATTTCCATGCCACTAAAATATATTAATTAAAACAATAGATTGCATGTTGGCGTCAAGGCTTTGACCCTTAGACGTCCTTGCTCATCCCGTACTTTTTCATCTTCTCCACCAAAGTGGTACGGCGCATGCCGAGCAGATCGGCGGCGCGGGCCACCACCCCGTCCTGCGACTCCAGTGCCTGACGGATCAACTCCACTTCGAGGTCGGCCAGCATCTCTTTGAGGTTGACCCCCTCCTCCGGCAACTGCATGGTGCGGGCCGAGGCGAGGGAGTGATCCAGCTCGGGCGGCTCCTGAAACACCGCAGCCAGCGCATCCCGCTCATCCATCTCGGTCAGCCGCTCATCACGCGGCTCGCTCGGCAACAGGCGATAACGGCTCGGCAGATCGGCCACATCGACGATCTGGTGCGGGTAGAGGATCAACAGCCGCTCCAGCAGGTTGGAGAGCTCGCGCACGTTGCCGGGCCAGGGGTACTGCATCAGCGACTCCAGCGCCCGCTGGGTCAACCGGATAAAGCCGTGGTGCTGCTCGGCATGGCGGTTGAGCAGCTCCTGCAGCAGCAACGGAATGTCGTCGATGCGATCTCGCAGCGGCGGCGTCTCAATCGGGAATACGTTGAGGCGGTAGTAGAGATCTTCACGGAAACCCTGGGTGCGGATCATCGCCTCCAGATCCCGGTGAGTAGCCGCGATGATGCGCACATCGGCCTGAATGGGTTTGCCGCCACCGACCCGGTCGAACAGCCGCTCCTGCAGCACCCGCAGCAGTTTGACCTGCATCGGCATTGGCATGTCGCCGATCTCGTCGAGGAACAGGGTGCCCCCCTGCGCCAGCTCGAAGCGACCGCGACGAGCCGCGATGGCGCCGGTAAACGCCCCCTTCTCGTGACCGAACAGTTCGCTCTCCAGCAGCTCGGCGGGAATAGCGCCACAGTTGATGGGCACGAAGGGGCCACTGCTGCGGGAAGAGAGTTCGTGGATAGCGCGAGCCACCACCTCTTTACCGGTGCCGGACTCGCCGAGGATCAGCACGTTGGCATCGGTCTCGGCCACCTGGCTGATGAGCCGACGCACCTCCTGGATCCCCTTCCCCTTGCCCACCAGCAAGCGCAGCAACGCCTGGCCCTTGTCATGGGTCTGCTGACGGGGATGCAAGGAGACAAACGCCTGACAGAAGTGCAAATGACGGGTGAGGGATTCATAGGTAAAGGGCGAGAGCGCGACCCCGATGAAGTTGCTGTTGGGCAGATCGGCCTCAACCAGCGAGAGGAATGGCGTGCGGGGGAAGGCGGCAAGCAGCTCTGACAAGGGACGGTCGGTCAGTTCACCCACCAGCACCCCTTGCAGCGGACCGGAGGATTCGATGGCCACATCCAGATCGCTTTGCGCTACCTCTTGCCACGGGATCCCCATAAACGAGAGCACGGTTCCCAACTGCTGGCGCCGCTGCGCATCGGCATCAACAATCAACACGCCCATCTCCACCATATCCATTCCTCGCGATGTCCTGATCTAACTTATTGTTTTATTGGGTCATAAAACGCGGCAGGGCGATGTCATGACCGGCACAAAGTGCCAAAATTCCGACACATTGTCAAAAATTGTCGTATTCAGGCTAAGTGTATCGACAGAAACGGGAGATTAGATAAATTTTGCCGAGGAATTTTCTGCATGCTGCGCCGCCCATAAACACCGCCCATCGCACAAAGAAAACTGCCCTCGTCAGAGGGCAGCATGCGACACGGTGAGTAGCACTCAGTGGTGATTATGGTGGTGCGGCGCCGCGTAACGACACTCGGGAAAACGGCTGCAGGCCAGGAAGAGGCGACCGGCGTGGGGGCCTTTTTTCGCCTCCCGCTCCACTAGCGGCGCATCGCAGCGGGGGCAGTGGTGTACCTCATGCTCCTCGTCATCCTCCACGTCGGCGAACAGGCCATCGACCAGCTCACCCTCACTCTGTGGCATCTCCACCATCCCCCTGGAGTGGATGGCGGGCTCGTGGAACGACGCGGGCGAGATGGCCTCGGCATGGGCAGTACGGCCACGCATCCCGGCACCGACATCCACGCCGTCCAGCAGCAGAGGGTTGAACGTCGGCTCGCGACGCGCCCCGTGCGGCAGATCCTCTACCAGCGGTTCGCTGGTTTTGACCAGCAGCGGCAGGATCTGTTCGCGCAGCTCTTCCACCAGATAGCTGGCACTTGCCGGGATCTGCAGCAACGGCAGACCGGCGCTGTCGCAGGCGGTTTTCAGAAAGAGATCCCGCGCCTTGCGCTTCTGGTGACGGTGAGAGCTGTCATCAAGCTCGATGGCACAGATAAAGGAGAGGTCCGCGGGGTGGCAAAGCAGATAGTCGAAATGCTTGGCACTGATCTTGTTGAAGTGCTGCTGCCATTTGCTTTTGCCGATCCCGGCCTGCGGCGTCAGCACATCGGCCACCCGCACCTTGGCAAAGACCCGGGCCTTGTCACCCACCGCCAGATCCAGCACTCCGAGAAACGATCGCTCGGCGGGGCTGAACAGGGTCTCCTGCACGTCATAGGGCAGGCGCTTTTGCTGTCTGCCTCTGCTCCAGAAGATCGCCAGCACAAGCAGCGCCAGCAACAGCAATCCCGATACGACAAGGGTATTCATGAGAGCACGATCCAGTTCACAACACGAAAGGGGAACCACTTTACCACAGCCGCCACGGCGCAAGGCAGCAGACAAGCGTATGGAAAGTGTAAAAGTCCCGTCTTTTTATCTATTTGCCCGCAGGCGGGGGTTCATATGACCAGCCACAGCAGGCACAATGGGGATCGAGCCAGAGTTCCAATTTCAAGGAGAGCAGGATGCAAAAGCAATTGGTGGTCACCGTGATCGGTGCAGACAAACCCGGGATCGTCGAGAGTCTGGCGGCCGTCATCAGCCGCGAGCAGGGCAACTGGCTGGGCAGTGCCATGAGCGAACTGGCGGGCCAGTTTGCCGGTATCCTCCATGTCTCAGTGCCCGATGAGCACTATCGCAGCCTGTGCGAAGCGCTGGCCCTGCTGCCGGGTCTGACCATCAGCTTTGCCGAAGGGACACCCACCGCCGAACCGGCTCATCAGGTGATGATGACGGTGACCGGCAACGACCGCCCCGGCATCGTACACGAAGTGGCCAGCATCCTGCGCCAACTCGAGATCAACGTGGCCGATCTCACCACCGGCTGTGAACCGGCCCCCCACTCCGGCGCCCCGCTCTTCTATGCTCACGCGCTGGTAGCCCTGCCCGACGGGCTCGCCATGGATGACCTGATCACCGCGCTGGAATCCCTCTCCGACGATCTGGTGGTCGACATCGACGAGGCGTTCAGCGAGCAGTAACCATCTTGTCATTTATTTGTCATATATTAACGCCATAACTGCCGCGCAGACGCGACCTGAAACAGAGGCACAACATGAGCACCGACAAGCTGTATGAAGAGAAAGAGCTGAGCTGGCTCTCATTCAATGAACGGGTGTTGCAAGAGGCAATGGACAAGACGGTGCCCCTCATCGAGCGGGTCCGTTTTCTGGGGATCTTCTCTTCCAACCAGGATGAGTTTTTCAAGGTGCGGGTGTCGGACGTCAAGCGCCGCATTCTGATCAACGAAGTACATGGCGGCGATGATGAAGCCAAGGTGCTGCTGCGCGCCATCCAGCAGAAAGTGATGGCGCTCGGTGAGGCGTTCGACAACACCTACAAGGAGTTGTTGATTGCGCTGGCCCGCCACAACATTTTCCTGGTCAACGAGAACCAGCTTTCCGAGGCGATCCAGAAGTGGCTGCGGGTCTTCTTCAAGGAGAAGGTGCTGCGCCACATCATCCCGATCCTGCTCAACAAGGAGGTCAATCCGGTCAAGTTCCTCAAGGATGAGTACACCTATCTGGCCGTCGAGATGAAGAAGAACGGTCAGGTGATCCAGTATGCCCTGGTGGAAGTGCCGACCGATGACCTGCCCCGCTTCTTCCAGCTGCCGCCGGAAGGAACCCGCCGCAAGAAGCAGATCATCATTCTGGATAACGTCATCCGCTTCTGTCTCGACGAGATCTTCAAGGGCTTCTTCGACTACGACGAGATTGCCGCCTATGCGGTTAAGCTGACCCGGGATGCCGAATACGGGCTCTCCGACCAGCTGGACTTGAGTCTGCTGGACAAGATGAGTGACGGCTTGAAGCAGCGTCTCACCGCCATGCCGGTGCGCTTCGTCTACGAGCGGGAGATGCCCGCCGCCATGATAAGCTTCCTCAAACTCAAGCTGCAGATCAGCAGCTACGACGCCATCATGCCGGGCGGGCGCTACCACAACTTCAAGGATTTCATCGGCTTCCCCAACGTGGGCCGTGACTATCTGGAAAACCCCAAGCTGCCGGCGCTGGATTGCCGCGATTTTGACGGCTTCGTCAACGCCTTCGACGCCATCACCAAGCAGGATATTCTGCTCTATTACCCGTACCACAAGTTCCACCACTTCACCGAGCTGGTGCGCCAGGCGGCGTTCGATCCGGCGGTCAGCGCCATTCGCATCAACATCTATCGGGTGGCCAAGAAGTCGCGCATCATCCACTCCCTCATCGACGCCGCCAACAACGGCAAGAAGGTGACCGTGGTGGTGGAGCTGCGCGCCCGCTTCGACGAGGCGGCCAACATCGACTGGGCCAACATCCTGACCGATGCCGGCGTCAAGGTGGTGTTCGGGGTGCCGAGCCTCAAGATCCACTCCAAGCTCTGCCTCATCACCCGCCACGAGCAGGGTGAGGCGGTGCGCTACGCCCACATCGGCACCGGCAACTTCAACGAGAAGACCGCCAAGATCTACACCGACTTCTCGCTGCTGACCCGCAATCCGGATATCACCGCCGAAGTAGAGGGGGTGTTCGAATACATCGAATATCCGTATCGGCGCTACAAGTTCAACCACCTGCTGGTCTCCCCCATCAACAGCCGCCGTCAGCTCTATCGTCTCATCGATAACGAGCTATCCAACGCCAAGGCGGGCCAGCCGAGCGGCATCATCCTCAAGATCAACAATCTGGTGGACAAGGATCTCATCAACCGCCTCTATGCCGCCGGTCAGGCGGGGGTGCCAATCCAGATGATCATCCGTGGCATGTGCGCCCTGCGTCCGGGCGTACCAGGCCTCAGTGACAACATCAAGGTGATCAGCATCATCGACCGCTTCCTTGAACATCCGCGGGTGATGGTGTTCCACAACAAGGGCAACCCCCAGCTCTATATCTCCAGCGCCGACTGGATGAGCCGCAATATCGACGGCCGGATCGAGGTGGGCACCCCCATTTATGACGAGCGGCTCAAGCAGCGCATCATGGACATTCTCGAACTACAACTGAGTGATACCTGCAAGGCGCGGGTCATTGATGCCGACCAGCAGAACGAATATGTGAAGCGGGGCAACCGCCGCAAGATCCGCTCTCAGGTGGCGATTTACGACTATCTCAAACGTATCGAGTCAAACAATGGACAATAGTCTCTATGCCGCCGTGGATCTCGGCTCCAACAGTTTTCACATGGTGATCGCCCACCTGAGCGAAGGACGTTTTCGCATCGTCGATCGCATCAAGGAGCGCGTGCGTCTGGCCGAGGGGATGGATGAGCAGAAACGCATGAGCCCGGAGGCGATGGAACGCGGCCTCGCCTGTCTGTCGCTGTTTGCCGAGCGGCTCACCAATATCAAGCCGGATCAGATCCGCATCGCTGGCACCTACACATTGCGCCGCGCCAGCAATGCCCGCGAATTCGTCAGCGAAGCGGCCAAGGTGCTCAACCACCCCATCGAGATCATCAGCGGGCAGGAGGAGGCGCGCCTCATCTATCAGGGGGTCGCCCATACCCAGCATATCGAGGGTCAGGTGCTGGTAGTGGATATCGGCGGCGGCAGCACAGAACTCATCATCGGCGAGGGGTTTGATCACAAGGCCCTCACCAGCCGCAAGATGGGGTGTGTCAGCTTTACCCAGAGCTTCTTTGCCAGCGGCAAGCTGAGCGAGAAAAACTTCAGCAATGCGGTGCTGGAGGCGCAGCACCAGCTCGCCCCCATCATCAACCAGTATCGCAAGCTGGGCTGGCAGAGCTGCCTTGGCAGCTCCGGATCCATTCGTACCGTGCGCGACGTATTGCAGGGCGAGGGCTGGACCGATGGCTGCATCACCCTCGAGGGCTTGGAACATCTCAAGGCCGTCATGATCGAACGCAAGCGGGTCGATAACCTCAAGCTGGCGGGGCTCACCGAAGAGCGCCTGGAGGTGTTTGCCGCCGCGGTCGCCATCCTGCTCGGACTTTTTACCTCGCTGCCTATCGAGCGACTGGACTACTCTGACGGCGCCCTGCGTGAAGGGCTGCTCTACGAGTTCGAGGAGCGCTTGCAGCACCACGATATCCGCGAGCGTACCGCACAGGCGCTCGGCACCCACTACCGGATGGACCGCAAACAAGCTGCCCGGGTAGAGCAGACCGTATTGACCCTGTTCGATGCCTTGCAAGAGCCGTGGCAGATGGAAATAGAGCCCTATCGCGCCATCCTCGGCTGGGCGGCGCGGCTGCACGAAATTGGCCTTGCCATCAACTACAGCGGCATCCATCGCCACTCCGCCTACATCCTGCAACACACCGACCTGCCCGGCTTCAATCAGGACGATCAGGCCCTGCTGGCCGCGCTGGTACGCTTTCAGCGCAAGGGGCTCAAGCTCTCCGAGCTGCCGCCCCTGCCCAACCACGACCTGCAAACGGTGCTGCGCTGCATCCGTATTCTGCGCCTCGCGGTGGCCGCTCACCACAAGCGCCAGGATAACCTGCTGCCAGAGTGGAAAGTCGCAGTGCAAGGCGATCAGCTGGTCGTGACCCTGCCGATCGACTGGTGCGAGGATAACCGTCTCTTGATGCAGAATCTGGAGAAGGAGCATCGTTATTGCCAGGAGCAGGGCTGGCCACTGTTGTTCCAGCTCGGCTAAACCGGAAAGATAAATGCAAAAGGCAGCCCACTGGCTGCCTTTTGCATATCAATCTGCCCGTTACTGCAACTCGGGCAACAACCACTTGGCCATCTCGAAGTAGATGATAAGGCCGGTACCATCTACCAGCGTCGCGATGAACGGCGCAGAGACCACCGCCGGATCGATGCGGAAACGGCGCAGCACCATGGGAATAATGGACGCGACCGTGGCACTCCAGAGCACGATGGCGATGATGGTAAAGGTCACCACCATACCGATCTGGGGGCCGACGCCGAGACTCCATGCCCGGATCCAGGCCGCAACCGCAATGGCCGCAGAGATAAGCAGACCGGTGGAGAGCTCCTTTTTCAGCACGGTGCCGAGATTGCGCAGACTCACCTCTCCGACCGCCATGGCTCGTACTATGGTGGTGGTGATCTGGGTGCCACTGTTACCACCGGTACCGATCAGCAAGGGGATAAAGAACGCCAGCGCGATGGCCGCCTCCAGCTGCTCCTCAAAGGCCCGCAGCACGGTGCCGGTATAGGCTTCCGCCACAAACAGGATCAGCAGCCAGCCCACCCGCTTGCGCCATAGCTGCCAGGGCGTCGCCTGCAGGTAAGGGGTATCGAGCGGCGATGAGCCACCCTGCATCTCGGCATCCTCGGTGGATTCGAGCTCCAAGATATCAGCCGCATCGTCGACATGGAAAATACCGACCAGTCGTCCCTGATCCTCGACCGGCAATACCGACAAGTCGCGGTCAATCAGCAGGCGCGCTGCCAGCTCCTGATCCGCCCGGGCGTTGATCCGCACTGTCTCCCGATCCATCAGGCTTGCCACGCTAGCCAGCGGGTCGGCGATCAGCAGGGTCTTGAGAGAGAGGCTCCCTTGCAGACGGCCATCCCCGTTGACCACATAGATGTGGCGAAACAGCTGGGCATTGTCCCAGGCATCGTGGATCAGCTGTTTGGCGTGACCGACCGTGTCCTCCTCCCGCACCGCCAGATATTCGTGGCGCATGTTGGCCCCCACCGATTCGGTGGGCCAATCCAGCAGAGAGTAGTACATGGCCTGAGCCTGGGTCGGGAAACGGGCCAGCAACATGGTGCGATCCTGACGGCTCAATTTGCGCAGGATGGCCACCATCTCGCGACGGGGAATGGCCTCCTGCAACACGCTGACAATGCTGCCATGCAGCCGCTGCAACAGGCGACCGGCACTCTCGGCAGAGAGTGAGCCAAGCAGCTCTGCACCTTGCGGGGCAGGTAGCGTATCAAAGACACAGTTGAGCTCTTCTGGCCGCAGGGTCAGCAGTTGATCGGCGCGCTGAACCGGATCCAGATTGGACTCCAGCCAGCCCTGCAGGGCAGCCAGATCGAGCAGTTGGTGACGGTTAAGAATGGTATGTGTTTTCTTCATCACAGATATCCTCATGTGATTTCAGGCAAGCCTGAACGCCTCCGGAAATGGCCGGATGCAACGATAAGAAAACAGCAATTTGATTGACGAGTAATAGGCAGGAAATGACGCCGTTCGGCGTGTCATCATCCCCACGTACCAGCTTTAGGGAAGGTGCGAACAAGTCCCTGATGTGAGATCATGAGTCCCACTTGGCATCAGGGATAAGGTTCAGCATGAGTCACC